>JBNGDJ010000013.1:0-33576 GCA_049974825.1 Halothiobacillaceae bacterium
ACAGCCCCGAAATCCAGTCCATGCGTGAGGACCTGGAAAACAAGGTCGCCGAGCGCATGCGGTCCGAAGGCGTACGGCCAAACGAGGTGATTGCAGAGCTTGAGGGGATCGCCGGCAAACTGGATGCCGGTGTTGAGGACGAGGCCGAGCGCCAGGCGTTGATCGAGGACTTCGAAAGCAAGCGCGCCCAGTTCCTGTCCGTACAGCGCAAGGCGCTGGAAGACGCCGAGGTTCAGCAGGCCCAGCAGGCGCTGCAGGAGACCGTGATGACCGCCATGGTCGATGCCGAGCCTAAAACGGAGCAGATGATCGAGGACTTGCAGCAAAAGCAGCGTGAACTGCAGGAAATGCAGCAGCGCGCCATGCAGATGCAGTAAGCCTGTCAGAGACTTTCCCGATGAAAAAGGCCCGCCATTGAGGCGGGCCTTTTCTTTTTTGGGCCGTCAAAAAGTCCGCCTCAGCGTGTCTCAGGCCTCGACGTGATTCTGTGGTCCGAAAGCCGCTTCCTTGAGGCGCTCGATTTGATCGCGCACGCGGGCCGCCTCCTCGAACTCCAGGTCCTGCGCATGCCGATACATGGCTGCCTCCAGTTCCCTGATGCGGCGCGCGGTCGCTGCCGGGTCGGCATTGAGGTACGCGCCGGACTCTTCTGCGGCAACGGCCTTGCGGCGGCTTCCGGGCCGGGCGCCGGGAATTCGGGATTCCCCCGCTTCCAGGATGTCCTCGACCCGCTTCTCGATTCCGCGTGGCGTGATGCCCCGGGCCTTGTTGGAAGCGATCTGCTTTTCGCGGCGGCGCTCGGTCTCGTCGATCGCCTTGCGCATCGAGTCGGTGATCCGGTCGGCGTAGAGAATCGCCTTGCCGTTGAGGTTCCGCGCGGCTCGTCCAATGGTCTGGATCAGCGATCGCTCGGATCGCAAAAAGCCTTCCTTGTCCGCATCCAGAATCGCTACCAGCGACACTTCGGGAATGTCCAGCCCCTCGCGCAGCAGGTTGATCCCAACCAGCACATCAAAAGCGCCAAGCCGCAGGTCACGGATGATTTCCACCCGCTCCACCGTGTCGATGTCCGAGTGCAGGTAGCGAACGCGCACATCGTGCTCCATCAGGTAGTCGGTCAAATCCTCCGCCATGCGCTTGGTCAGCGTGGTGACCAGTACCCGCTCGCCCACGGCGACCCGCTGGTTGATCTGCGAGAGCAGATCATCGACCTGGCTGGCCACCGGGCGAACCTCGATTTCGGGGTCCACCAGTCCAGTCGGTCGAACGACCTGTTCCACGACCTGGGCCGAGTGGTTCTGCTCGTAGGGTCCCGGCGTGGCCGAGACGTGGATTGTCTGCGGCATCAGGCGCTCGAATTCCTCGAACATCAGTGGACGATTGTCCATTGCCGAGGGCAGGCGGAATCCGAAGTTGACCAGCGTTTCCTTGCGGGAGCGATCCCCCTTGTACATGGCACCGACCTGCGGGACGGTCACATGCGACTCGTCAATCACCAGCAGGGCATCCGGGGGCAGGTAGTCGTAGAAGCAGGGGGGCGGTTCGCCCGGCTCGCGCCCTGACAGGTGACGGGAGTAGTTCTCGATGCCGTTGCAATAGCCGAGTTCGTGCATCATCTCCAGGTCGAAGCGCGTCCGCTGCTCCAGGCGCTGGGCTTCAACCAGCTGGTTCTCGGCGCGTAGATGTTCCAGCCGGGATTTCAGTTCGTCCTTGATCCCGTCGATGGCCTGCAGCAGCTGCTCACGGGGCGTGACGTAGTGGCTGGATGGATAGATCGTGTAGCGGGGCACCTTGCGCAGGGTTTCTCCCGTGAGCGGGTCAAACAGGGAGATCTGTTCGATTTCGTCGTCGAACAGTTCGACCCGGACGGCCTCGTTGTCCGACTCGGCCGGGTGAATGTCGATTACTTCGCCCCGCACGCGATAGGTGCCGCGCCGAAAATCCATGTCATTGCGGGTGTACTGCATTTCGGCAAGCCGCCGCAGAACCTGTCGCTGGTCCACCGTGTCCCCGCGCACCAGGTGCAGGATCATCTTCAGGTAGGCCTGCGGGTCACCGAGGCCGTAGATCGAGGACACCGTCGCCACAATGATGACGTCCCGGCGTTCGAACAGCGCCTTGGTGGCCGACAGGCGCATTTGCTCAATATGCTCGTTCACCGAGGCGTCCTTCTCGATGAAGGTGTCCGAGGCCGGCACGTAGGCCTCCGGCTGGTAGTAGTCGTAGTAGGAGACGAAATACTCCACCGCGTTGTCCGGGAAAAAGGTTTTCATCTCGCCGTACAGCTGGGCAGCCAGTGTCTTGTTGTGCGCTAGGATCAGCGTCGGCCGCTGCACCCGGTCGATCACGTTGGCGATCGTGTAGGTCTTGCCTGAACCGGTCACGCCCAGCAGGGTCTGGTGTGCCAGCCCGTCCTGGAGCCCCTCCGTGAGGCGCGTGATGGCCTCCGGCTGATCGCCGGCGGGCGGATAGGGATTGGAAATGCGGAAGCGCTTTTCGCTCATGGTCTCTCTGTGGGGGTCGGCATGCCGCGGGGCACGGGCCCGATGCGCTTGGCCGCCATGGCCTGCGCCGTCGGGGCCAGTCATGCCGGATGCCCCGGTGGTGGTGTCTTGAAGTGTGGTTTTCGACCCGGGGCCGGCAGCGTGGTTCGCGGCTTTTTGATGGTTGGCGGCAGCAAGTCGCCTGCGTTTGCAGTATGATGCTCCATCGACATTCAAAAGTAACAGATTTCGCCAGTTCATGACCTCGAATCCCCAGGAAGACCCGAACGCCGCGCGTGAGGCCGAAAAATACGAACGTCCGGTCGCCAGCCGCGAATTCCTGCTGGAAATGCTCGCCCGCCACGACGGACCGACGACGCTTAACCGCCTGATCACCGATCTGGAATACGATGGTGACGAAGAGCGCATTGAGGGCCTGCGGCGCAGGCTGCGTGCGATGGAGCGCGACGGGCAGGTCATCCGGAACCGTCGTGGCGGCTATGTGCCCGTGGACAAGGCCGAGCTGATTCGCGGGCGGGTGCTCGGCCATCGCGATGGCTTCGGCTTCCTGGTCCCGGATGACGGTTCCGACGATATCTTCCTCTCGCCCCGTGTCATGCGGGCCCTGCTGCACGGCGACCGCGCCATCGTGCAGGTTGCCGGGCTGGATCGGCGAGGGCGTCGCGAGGGGACGCTGGTCGAGGTCATCGAGCGAGCCAATGCCGAGATCGTGGGACGGGTTGTCCTGGAGTCCGGCATTGCTTTTGTCATGCCCGACAACAAGCGAATCACCCAGGATGTCCTGATCCCGCTGGATTCGCTGGGCGGTGCCGAAGACGGGCAAATCGTCCGCGTTGTGCTGGTCGAGCAGCCGACCCTGCGCCACAAGCCCGTGGGCAAGGTGGTCGAGGTGCTGGGCGATCACATGGCGCCCGGCATGGAAATCGACGTGGCGATCCATGCGCACGGCATTCCCTGCGAGTGGCCCGAGGAGGTCGAGCAGGCCATCGCGGGGATGAGCGACCAGGTGTCCGAGCAGGACAAGGCCGGGCGCATCGATATCCGGCACCTGCCGCTGGTGACGATTGACGGCGAGGATTCCAAGGACTTTGACGACGCCGTCTACTGCGAGCCGACGGCAAAGGGATTCCGGCTGCTGGTGGCCATTGCCGATGTCTCGCATTACGTGCGTGTCGGCAGCCCGCTGGATCGGGAAGCCTTCCGCCGGGCCACCTCGGTCTATTTTCCGGGCCGGGTCGTGCCGATGCTGCCGGAGATTCTCTCCAACGGCTTGTGTTCGCTTAATCCGAATGTCGACCGTCTCTGTCTCTGCGCCGAGATGCTCATCAATCGGGAAGGGCGAATCATTCGCTCGCGCTTCTTCGAAGGCGTCATGCGCTCTCATGCCCGCCTGACCTACACCGACGTGGCGAAGGTGCTGGTGGAGAAGGACCCGGCTGCTCGCCAGCGGCACGAAGCGTTGTTGCCGCATCTTGAGGCCCTGCACCAGCTCTACCAGGTTCTGCACGAGGAGCGTGAGCGGCGGGGTGCCATGGACTTCGACACGGTCGAGACCCGCATCGTTTTTGGCGAGGGGCGCAAGATCGAGGCGATCGTGCCCTACGAGCGCAACGATGCCCACCGTCTGATCGAAGAATGCATGATCGCCGCCAACGTCGCGGCCGGCCGGTTCCTCGAGCGGCGCAAGCTGCCGGGCCTGTACCGGGTGCATGACCGCCCCACCGCCGACAAGCTTGCCGACCTGCGCAGCTTTCTGGCCGAGCACGGGCTTTCCCTCGGTGGTGGCGACAAACCCAGCGGTGCCGATTTCAACGCCGTTCTGGCCGAAGCGCGCAAGCGTCCGGACTGGCTGACCTTCCAGACAGTCATGATGCGCTCGCTCAAGCAGGCGGTGTACTCGCCGGACAATATCGGGCACTTCGGTCTCGCGCACGATCATTACACCCACTTCACCTCGCCGATCCGCCGTTACCCGGATCTGATGGTGCATCGGGCCATCCGGCACATGCTTCGAACCGGGGGTCCCGACGGGTTCCCCTACAGTCATGACGAGATGGTGATCATCGGCGAGCACAGCTCCAACAACGAGCGACGTGCAGACGAAGCCACCCGCGATGCCGAGGACTGGCTCAAGTGCGAGTTCATGCTCGACAAGGTCGGTTCGGTCTGCGAGGGGCGGATCAGCTCGGTGCTCGGCTTCGGTCTCTTCGTCGAGCTCAAGGAGTTCTTCGTCGAGGGGCTGCTGCACATCACGGCACTGGACAAGGACTTCTACCACTTCGATTCGGTCAACCACTGCCTGCGCGGCGAGCGCAGCGGGCGGGAGTTCCGCCTGAACGACACCATCCGGGTACGGGTGGCCAACGTGAATCTCGACAACCGCAAGATCGACTTCATGCTCCCGGAAGATGATGCCGCCGGGGCGGAAGACGACGGCGGTGAGCCGGCCGGCAAGCCCAAGAAGCGCCGCCGGCGCCGCAAGCCCAAAAATCCCGAGGGGCAGGACAGCGCCGCGCCGCAGAGCGGTGACGGCGACTCCGGGGCGGATTGAGCATCATGGCCGGCGCCCTGGAGTGGCTGTTCGGTTTTCATGCCGTCGAGTCGGCCCTGCGCAATGACCCGGAAAACGTCGAGCGTGTCCTGATCGAACAGGGCCGGCAGGATCGGCGGGTCCAGGGCTTGCTGGGCCTGGTCGCGCAGGCCCCCGTCGTGGTGCCGGTCGAGCGTCTGCCCGGGCCGACACTGGCTCGGCGGGTCGGCAGCCCTAAACATCAGGGCGTCGCCTGTGGTTACCGCCAGCCGGTTGCCCGGAATGAGCAGGATTTATTCGCAGAACTTGAGCGCAGCGAGAGCGTCCCCCTGCTGTTGGTGCTCGACGGGGTGACCGACCCGCACAACCTCGGCGCCTGCCTGCGGACCGCCGACGCAGCGGGCGCCTTTGGCGTGATCGTGCCTCGTGATCGGGCGGTTGGGCTGACTCCGGTGGTGCGCAAGGTGGCCAGCGGTGCGGCCGAGTCTTTGCCGCTTTACCAGGTCACGAACCTCGCTCGGGTGCTTCAAGCGCTGCGCGATCGCGGCATTTGGGTGGTCGGCGCGGCGGGTGAGGCCGAAATCTCGCTTTACGACTGTCCTTTCGCTCGCGAGCCGCTGGCGCTGGTCATGGGGGCCGAGGGGCGGGGGCTGCGCCGCCTGACCCGAACGCATTGTGACCAGCTGCTCCACATCCCGATGGCCGGGCGGGTGGAGAGTCTCAATGTCTCCGCCGCCACCGCGGTCTGTCTTTTCGAGTTCCGGCGGCGACGTCTGCTGCCGTCGTGATCTGTCCCGAGGCGCAGGGCTTCCCGGTCAGGCCGGACGACTGTCGTGCGTTGCCGGACTGGCACGCGCCGGGGGCTGCCTTCCGAAAGTGGTCCCCTTTCTGTAAAATCAGGCGTTACGCTGCAGATTTGCCCTGAAAGGCCGGAGACACAGTTGAGTACAGGATTGTCCGATCGGGTGCGTCGCGTTCGCCCCTCGCCGACGCTGGCGGTGACCGCCAAGGCCGCCCAGTTGCGTTCCGAGGGAAGGGATATCGTGAGCCTGGGGGCTGGAGAGCCCGACTTTGACACGCCCGAGCACATCCGGGCTGCCGGCATCCGGGCAATCGAGGAAGGCTTCACGCGTTACACGCCGGTTGAGGGTATTCCCGGCCTGCGCGAGGCGGTGGTCCGCAAGATGCAGGCCGATCATGGGCTGGAGTACACGGCCGACCAGATTCTGGTGTCGGTGGGCGGCAAGCAGAGTTTCTTCAATCTCTGTCAGGCGTTGCTGAACCCCGGTGACGAGGTCGTGATCACCGCGCCGTACTGGGTGTCTTACCCGGACATGGTTCTGCTGGCCGACGGCGAGCCGGTCATTGTTCGGGCTACCCAGGAGCAGGGGTTCAAGATGACTCCGGCTCAGCTCGAGGCGGCGATGACCGACCGCACGCGGCTTGTGATCCTCAACAGCCCGTCCAACCCCACTGGTGTGGCCTATACCCGCGCCGAATGGGCGGCGCTGGGCGAAGTATTGCGTCAGCATCCGCGCGTGATCATCGCCACCGATGACATGTACGAGAAGATTCTCTGGGCGGATGAGCCGTTCAGCAATATCGCCATGGTCTGTCCGGACCTGGCACCCCGCACCATGGTGATGAACGGCGTCTCCAAGGCCTATGCGATGACCGGCTGGCGGATTGGGTACGCGGCCGGTCCGCGGGATCTGATCAAGGCGATGACCGCTGTCCAGTCGCAGAGTACTTCAGGCGCCTGCTCCATTGCCCAGGTCGCGGCCCAGGCGGCCATCGAGGGAGATCAATCCTGTATCGCTCCAATGCTTGAGGCTTTCCGTGCCCGGCACGATTTTGTCGTTGCGGCGCTCAATGCGATTGAAGGCGTGCAGTGTCTGCCCAGTCAGGGGGCATTCTACGGCTTCCCCGATATGCGCGGGGCGATTGCTCGTCTGGGGCTGGCCGATGATGTGGCCCTGGCAGAGCATCTGCTTGAATCGGCCGGAGTTGCCGTGGTGCCGGGTTCGGCCTTTGGCGCGCCGGGACATGCACGCCTGTCCTACGCCACCAGCATGGAGCAGCTTGAAAAGGCCCTGGACCGGATGAGCAGCGCGCTGGCTTAGGGAATCCCTGCACAAATGCTTCAGATCCCCGCTTGGGGCATGGAAGCCCCAATGCACAGTGGCGCAAGCCATTGAGTTGCCAGACGTGGGCGGCCCCAGTTACCGCCCACGTGCTTCTGAACACGGGCGCAAGCGTACACCGCCTGCGGGTGTTCCACGGACCAGGCTGGCCCCGTCAACGCCGGACCTTGTTCGGGGAATTCCCGGGTGACCGCCCGGCCAGGCTGAACCGGCCGTGCCGCATTGCGCGGCCCTGAACCGAGTTGCCTTCCACAACCTCCGGAGATGCATCCGATGGATGAAAACCGCAAGAAAGCGCTTTCGGCCGCCCTGTCGCAGATCGAGCGACAATTCGGCAAGGGCGCCGTCATGCGCATGAACGAAGGGGCGGCCCGCGAGGTGCCCGCGGTCAGCACCGGCTCAATCGCCCTGGATTCGGCGCTGGGCATCGGGGGGCTGCCGCGTGGCCGGGTGGTCGAAATCTACGGGCCGGAGTCATCGGGCAAGACCACACTCACCTTGCAGGTGATTGCCCAAGCCCAGAAGCAGGGCGGTACCTGCGCCTTCGTGGATGCTGAGCACGCGCTTGATCCGACCTATGCCGAGAAGCTGGGGGTCAGTGTCGATGATCTGCTGGTCTCGCAGCCGGACACGGGCGAGCAGGCCCTGGAGATTGCCGACATGCTTGTGCGCTCTGGCGCCGTGGATGTGGTGGTGGTCGACTCGGTGGCCGCGCTGACTCCCAAGGCCGAGATCGAGGGCGAGATGGGTGATTCCCACGTCGGTCTCCAGGCGCGACTGATGAGCCAGGCCCTGCGCAAGCTGACCGGCAACATCAAGCGCACCAATTGCATGGTGATCTTCATCAACCAGATCCGGATGAAGATCGGCGTCACCTATGGCAGTCCGGAAACGACCACGGGTGGCAATGCGCTCAAGTTCTACGCTTCCGTGCGGCTGGACATTCGTCGGGTGGGTGCGGTCAAGAAGGGCGAAGAGATCATCGGCAACCAGACGCGGATCAAGGTGGTCAAGAACAAGCTGGCGCCGCCGTTCAAGGTCGTGGATGTCGACATTCTCTATGGCCAGGGCATTTCGCGCCTGCTGGAGCTGATCGACATGGCGGCCCAACGCGGCATCGTCAACAAGGCGGGTGCCTGGTATTCCTACGGGGATCAGCGCATCGGCCAGGGGCGGGACAACGCGCGGCAGTTCCTTGAGGAGCACCCCGAGATGGCCGACGAGATCGAGGCCAAGCTGCGAGCAGAGATCATGCCGCCCAAGGAAAAGGCCGCCGCGGCGGAAGCGGACGAGATCGAGTCCTGAGGCGGGCGTGGCAGAGGCGACGGCGCGGGACGTTGCAATTCGGCTGCTGGCCCGGCGAGAGCATGGTCGGGCAGAGCTGGCGCGCAAGTTGCGTGACCGGGGGCATGAGTGCGAACAGGTCGATGCCGCCCTCGACGAACTGCAGGCGCGCGACTGGCTGAGTGACCAGCGTTATGCCGAGTCATTCCTGCGCAGCCGGCTCGAAAAACGCCAGGGGCCGCTGAAGATTCGTTCCGACCTGCGGGCCGGGGGCGTGGCAGACGAAATCATCGAGCAGGTGCTGGCCGAGCAGGAAATCGACTGGCTTGAGCTGGCCCGGGCCCAACTGCTACGCCGGTTTGGGGCGGCGCCCCCGCCCGATGCCCGGGAGCGGGCTCGTCGGTTCCGGCACCTGCAGGCCCGCGGCTTTCCGGGCGATGTGGCCCGGCAGGCGCTTGATCCGGGCTGAACCAGGTCGCGAGGAGGGGCTTTTGAGCTCTGCGGCCTGCGCTTTGCAGCGTCAAAAACGCAGATCCAGAAATACAGTTCAGGAGAGCGCCTGCGGGATGCTTCGGCGTCCGGCAGGCGTTCTCTTGTCCGCCGGGCCGGTGCCCGTCGTCAGCCTGCCCGCAGTCGGGGCCGGGTTGCGACGGGTGGCACAACGAATTTCAATTCAAGTGTTGCGAGATCGAAAAAATCATGACCAGTGCAGAGCTGCGCAAGGCGTTTCTCGAGTTTTTCCGGGCACGCGATCACGAGATCGTGCCGTCCGCCTCGCTGGTGCCGGCCCACGACCCGACGCTTCTGTTCACCAATGCGGGGATGGTGCCTTTCAAGGATGCCTTCCTTGGCCGTGAGCACCGCGACAACCCGCGGGCGGTGAGCTGCCAGCGCTGCGTGCGTGCCGGCGGCAAGCACAACGACCTGGAAAACGTCGGTTACACCGCGCGGCACCACACCTTCTTCGAGATGCTGGGCAATTTCAGCTTCGGGGATTACTTCAAAGAAGAGGCGATCCGTTATGGCTGGGACTTTCTCACCGGCACGCTCGGACTGCCGGCCGACAAGCTGACCGTGACCGTCTACGAGACCGACGATGAAGCCTACGAGATTTGGGCAGGCATGATCGGCATCCCGGCCGAGCGCCTGATCCGCATCGGGGACAAGCCCGGTGGCGGGTCCGACAACTTCTGGCAGATGGGTGATACCGGCCCCTGCGGTCCCTGCACCGAGATTTTCTACGATCATGGGCCGGAAGTGCCTGGCGGGCCGCCCGGCTCGCCCGACGAGGACGGTGACCGATTCATCGAGATCTGGAACATCGTTTTCATGCAGTACGACCGGGACGAGTCCGGCACGCTGACGCCGCTGCCGAAGCCGTCGGTGGATACCGGTATGGGCCTTGAGCGTCTGGCGGCGGTCGTACAGGGTGTCCACAGCAATTACGACACGGATATCTTCCAGCGCCTGATCCGCGAGGCTGCTGCCCTGACCGGGGCCGAAGATCTGTCTTCCAGTTCCCTGAAAGTGCTGGCCGATCACATCCGCTCCTGCGCGTTCCTGGTGGCCGATGGAATTCTTCCCGGCAACGAGGGCCGAGGCTACGTCCTGCGACGGATCATCCGTCGGGCGGCGCGGCACGGGCACAAGCTCGGACAGGACCGGCCGTTTTTCCACAAGCTGGTCGACCCGCTGGTTGAACTGATGGGTGAGGCCTACCCGGAACTGGCGGCGGGCCGCGAGCAGATCGCGCGGGTGCTCAAACAGGAAGAGGAGCGCTTCATCCAGACGCTTTCCTCGGGCATGGGCCTGCTCGAAGACGCACTGCGGTCCCTGTCGTCGGGCGACACGCTTGACGGCGAGCTGGTTTTCCGCCTTTACGACACGCATGGATTCCCCTTCGATCTGACGGCCGACATCGCCCGCGAACGCGGCGTATTGCTGGACGAGGCCGGTTTTGAGCAGGCCATGGCCCGCCAGCGGGCGCAATCGCGGGCGGCCAGCCATTTCTCGGTATCGCAGCACGCGGTGGACATTGAGGTCGACACCTGCTTTGAAGGTTACGAGAAAGAGACCGAGACCGGACGGGTGGTGGCCCTGCTGCAGGACGGTCATTCGGTTTCCAGCCTGCCCGCCGGAACCGAGGGCGTGGTGATCCTTGATCGCACCGCGTTCTATGCCGAATCCGGCGGACAGGTCGGGGATACCGGCGTGTTGGTCGGCGAGCAGGGCCGGTTCGTGGTCAGCGATACCCAGAAGCAGGGTGGCGCTTTCGCGCACATCGGGCGCATGGTTGAGGGCAGCCTTTGCGTGGACCAGACAGTCGAGACACGCATCGATGCCGAGCGTCGGCAGGCCATTCGCCTGAACCATTCGGCAACGCACCTGCTTCATGCTGCTTTGCGCGCGGTCCTTGGCCCGCATGTTCAGCAGAAGGGCTCCCGCGTCGCGCCCGATGAATTGCGCTTTGACTTCTCCCATCCCGAGCCGATCTCGCCGGAGACACTGGCGCAAATCGAGGCAATGGTGAACGAGCAGGTGCGGCGCAATGCAGCGGTCGAAACGCGGGTCATGCCCATCGAAGCCGCCCGGGCGGCCGGGGCGATGGCCCTGTTTGGCGAAAAGTACTCGGACGAGGTCCGCGTGGTGACCATGGGCGAGTTTTCCATGGAATTGTGTGGCGGAACGCACGCCCGGCGCGTGGGAGACATCGGCCTGTTCAAGATCGTGGGCGAGGGCGGTGTGGCGGCCGGCATCCGGCGAATCGAGGCGGTTACCGGTGCCGGCGCTCTGCAGTGGGTCCGCGAGGCTGACGAGCAGCTCGGCCGGATTGCCGCGCTGGTCAAGGGTGCGCGCGGCGAGGCGTTTGAGCGTGTCGAACAACTGGTGCAGCGCGGCCGGCAGCTGGAGCGTGATCTTGCCGAGCTCAAGGGCCGCCTGGCAAGCCAGGCGGGGGGCGATCTTGCCGCGCAGGCGCTGGATATCAATGGTGTCCGGGTGCTGGCCGCGAGTATCGAGGGTGCCGACCAGGGCGCGCTTCGCGATACCGTGGATCAACTCAAGAACAAGCTGGGGACAGCGGCGATTGTCCTGGCCACGGTCGATGACGGAAAGGTGCGGCTGGTCGCCGGTGTCACCCCGGATCTGACCGATCGGATCAAGGCAGGCGCCCTGGTCAACGTGGTTGCCGAGCAGGTTGGCGGAAAGGGTGGCGGTCG
This sequence comes from Halothiobacillaceae bacterium, assembly GCA_049974825.1. Lineage (GTDB taxonomy): Bacteria > Pseudomonadota > Gammaproteobacteria > Halothiobacillales > Halothiobacillaceae > JBKHDT01. The sequence continues at coordinate 11,681 of JBNGDJ010000013.1, forward strand.
TCCCGACCTGGCGCAGGCTGGCGGCAACGATCCCGCGGCGCTTCCGGCGGCGTTGGACTCGGCACGGGCCTGGCTGCAGGCGCAGGTGGAGTGAGCGCGCAGTCTGGCGTGCGCATCGGGCTTGTAAACGTTTCTTGCAATTTCTGACTAGGTCCTGTGCAAATATTTGGACGGTGCTTCGGTCCTTCGATAAAAGGAATTGATGGTTTAGACATGGCTTTGATTGTCCAAAAGTATGGCGGTACCTCCGTCGGCACGACGGAGCGGATCGAGCGTGTGGCGGAGCGGGTCGTCCGTCACCGCGCGGCCGGCGACGATGTGGTGGTCGTGGTTTCCGCGATGAGCGGCGAGACCAACCGGCTGATCGAGATGGCCCGGCAAATCAACCCGCAGCCGAGTGAGCGGGAAATGGATGTGCTCGTCTCAACTGGCGAACAGGTCACCATTGCCCTGCTTGCCATGGCGCTCGAAAAGCTCGACCAGCCAGCCCGTTCGTATACCGGGGCCCAGGTGCGCATTCTGACGGACAGTGCGCATACCAAGGCGCGCATCCGCGAGATCGATACACAGCGGATCCAGGAGGACCTGCAGGCAGGGCGCGTGGTTGTGGTCGCCGGGTTTCAGGGGATGGACGAGCACGGCAACATCACCACACTGGGTCGCGGCGGGTCCGATACCTCGGCCGTTGCGCTTGCCGCGGCGCTCAAGGCGGACGAATGCCAGATCTATACCGACGTGGACGGGGTCTACACGACTGACCCGCGGGTGGTTCCCTCCGCGCGCCGGCTGGACCGGATCACCTTTGAGGAAATGCTGGAGATGGCCAGCCTCGGGTCAAAGGTCCTGCAGATCCGTGCCGTGGAATTTGCCGGCAAGTACGAGGTCCCGCTGCGCGTGCTCTCCTCCTTTGAGGATGGACCCGGAACCCTGATTACCTTGGAGGACAATGAAATGGAACAGGCCGTTATTTCCGGCATCGCCTTCAACCGGGACGAAGCCCAGCTGACCGTCAAGGGCGTGCCGGACAACCCGGGCATTGCCTACCGCATTCTCGGGCCGATCGCCGAGGCGAACATCGAGGTGGACATGATCGTTCAGAACGTCGGCGCCGACGGGATGACGGACTTCACCTTCACCGTCCACCGCAATGACTACGAGAAGGGGCTGGGCATCCTGCGCAATGCCTGCACGGACCTGGGCGCCCGCGAAGTCTCCGGTGACACGCGGATCGTCAAGGTTTCCATCGTCGGCGTGGGGATGCGTTCGCATGCCGGGATTGCCTCCAGGATGTTCGGTGCGCTCTCCGAGGAGAAGATCAATATCCGAATGATCTCCACCTCGGAAATCAAGACCTCCGTGGTTGTCGATGAAAAGTATCTCGAACTGGCTGTCCGTGCTCTGCATGACGCCTTCGAGCTTGAAAAGGGACCGGTGGCTGGTTGAGTGCGCTGTCAGAAGCCAGTCAAAAGTCGAAAAAAACCCGTGCGCAGGCAAGGTACATGAAACTGAGGGCGTGCCGCCCGGTCCGTGTTGGTCCGGATCGCATGCTTGTGCGAAATGAGCAAAACCCGGTGCCGCGGTATTAAGTCACCAGCAGGAGCCAGCCGCGGCTGGGCCGGGTCGACAGGGGTGGCCGGTACGCTTGCCTCCCGCTGCATGAATCTATCAAGGAGAAACTGCCATGCTTATTCTTACCCGTCGGATTGGCGAGGTGCTTCGGATTGGAGACGATGTCGCCATCACCGTGCTTGGCATCAAGGGAAATCAGGTCCGCATCGGGATTGATGCTCCCAAGGATGTCGCTGTCCATCGCGAGGAAATCTACCAGCGGATCAAGAACGAGGTAGATGAGCCGGTCGAGGAAGGGGCCGGTTGAACGCCACCAGCCATGATCTCCCGGACAGGGGATTGCCTTGAGAGGGGCTGCTCGTATAGAATGCGGTCTTCTTTTGGAGAGGTGGCCGAGTGGCTGAAGGCGCTCCCCTGCTAAGGGAGTATAGGGTTTATAGCCCTATCGAGGGTTCGAATCCCTCTCTCTCCGCCATTATTTTTCCTTAACCCGCTGTGTTTGCAGCGGGTTTTTTTGTGTATTTCCCGCCCACCCCTACCATGCACGCATTTGCCCGGCGGGCATTTCGTGACTGGTCGCGAGTCCTCCGGAGACTCGATTCTTCAGGCCACCTCAGGCGGTGCGCGAACAGACGACGGCTTGTTTCGCTCAATATCCATTAAATTTGTTTAGTTAATGATTTGAATGTGCTATATTAGAAGTTCATTAATAACTGATTTTTGTCTGGGAGACAGAGCAATATGAAGATCCGTAAGGTACGCCGCACCCTGATTGCCGCCGCCCTGGTCGCTGGCTTGTCGCTGCCGGTTTCCGTGATGGCTGTGGACCGCTCGGAACTGCCGACGCCGATCGTGGAGCTGATGCCGCATGTGCAAAAACTGGGCGATTCGCTGAACCTGACCGCGGAGCAGAAAAAAACACTGGATGCCTGGATGGCCGAGGCGCCGGCAAGACGCGAGGCGCTGGAGGATGAATATCTGGCGATTCGGGCAGAACTGCGTGAGGCGATCCTCAAGCGCGATGAGCGACTCAATCGCGAGCGTCTGATTGCCCACCTGGCTGAGAAGGACAAGCAGTTGACCCAGATGCGCAGCCTTTGCGCCCGCATGCTCGAGGATACCTTGAGCGCCGAGCAGTACCAGAAGGTAGTGGAAAGCTATCGAAGCAGCCTCTGAGGCCTTGCTGCGCCTGGGTATTCCCGATTGGGGCAGGGAATACCCGACGCGCAATGGCGCAAGCCATTGCATTGCGAAGTATGGGCCGGGCGTGAACCCGGGCTCCACCAGCTGACGCGTCAAGCTGGCGCAGGCCTACCAAGCCCGGGGATGGCTTTGTCCAGGGCTTGCTTGACGAAGCTGGCCAACTTCGACAAGCGGGTTGGGCGACATGCGGACGGTAGGCTTGCCGTCGCCGGCATGTTAACCTCCGGCCTCCAAGAGTTTCCGCGGATGTCCGATCCATGATTGCTCGCCCCTGTCTGTCCTCCGCAGTTCAATGGCCTGGGCCATTGGGCGACAGGACACCCATGTCTCCGGGCACACGGCAGTAATGGCCGCCTGATGAAAGCACTGCTTAACGGCTACCTGACCTCCAACTCTATGCCTGCGCAGTTTCTGCGTTTCGGGACCGTGGGGACGAAGATCTCGCTGATCGATATCGGAGGTTTGTACCTGCTGCATGTGTTGCTGGGTATGAATCTTTATGCAGCGCGCGCGCTTTCACTGGGCTCGGCGATTCTGGTTGGCTATCTGCTCAACCGCTACTTCACCTTCGATCACGAGCAGCGTAGTGGGTTTTACCGTCAAATGGCGGGCCACTTCGGCGTGCATGCCACCGGCGGCCTCATCAACTACGGCGTGTTTTCGCTCGTCCTCCTGGTGACCAAGCGGCTTCATCCGGAATGGGCCGGTTCGCTGTGGCTGCCGCTGGTGGCCGTGGTCGCGGGGGGAGTCGTGGGGTTGCTGTTCAACTTTGCCGCCTCGCGCCGCTTTGTGTTCAAACGGCGGGAACGGAGCGAGACGCCATGACTTTCCGCGCTTTCCTGCTTGGTCTGCGGCTGTACCTGGTCTGCCTCGCCGAGGCTTTGGGTCGCCGGGGCCGGGCGGTGGCGCCGCTGAATCTTCGCCGGCTGCTCGTGCTGCTTTTGGGCTTCCCGCTGTTCCTGCTCTGGCAACTCCTGCACTGGCTCGGCTTTGTCCTGGACGAGATTTTTTTTCGTGGCTATCGGAAGGTCGTGATCCAAGAGCCGCTGATCATCACCGGGATTCCCCGAAGTGGCACGACCTTCCTGCACCGGGAGCTCGCGCGCGACGAGCAGGATTTCACCACCTTCCGGACCTGGGAGGCGCTGCTGGCTCCGTCGGTGACCGGGCGGCGACTCGTGCTTGCGGTTGCCTGGCTGGATCGCCGGGCGGGCCGCCCGCTGGAGCGGGGTATCGACTGGCTGACCCGGCGGCTCGCCGGGCGGCTGGCGCATATCCATGAGGTCGGCATGACGGCCCCGGAAGAAGATTACCTGGCCTTGCTGCCGGCAGCGGGCAGTTTCATTCTGGTGCTGTTGTTCCCGGCCAGCAGGCACATCTGGCAGTTGGCGCGGTTCGGCGACATGCCAGCGCGAGATCGCGCAGTGCTGCTCGACTACTACGAGGCCTGCCTGAAAAAGCATCTTTATGTTCGGGGAGGCGACCGGCGGCTGCTCAGCAAGAATGCGGCCTTTGGTGCCTGGGTCGGTCCGCTGTCCGAACGATTCGAAGACGCGCGCTTTCTTGTCTGCCTTCGTGATCCAGAGGTGGCGCTGAAGTCCCAGCTCAGCTCGCTGGAGGGCGGGATGCGTGCGCTTGGAACCCTGGATGCGGCACCAACCTTCGGTCGAGACTTCGGGGACACCATTGCCCATCTCTATGCACAGTTGGCGCAGGCGCGCAGGACGCTTCCGCCCGAGCGGCTGGCGATCATCGACCACGCAGAGTTGATCGAACGGGGAGACGAGGTTCTCGAACATGCGCTGCGGCAACTGCAGATTCCCAGGACCCCCGCGCTGGATGCCGTGCTGGCGCAGGTGCGAGAGCAAACCCGAGCGCATCAGAGTGGTCACCGACATCGGCCGCCGCCCGAGGCCCTTGCCGAGGCGACGCAGCGCATGCAGTCCGTGCGCGAATGCCACCAGGCGCTGGTCGGGGGGCGGACGCCGCCGGAGCTGCCCGAACCGGCCGAGGCCGTGCTGAAGCCCCGCGCTGCCGATCAGCCACACGGCGACGAAGAGCAGGGCGAGACACCGGTGGAGTCCACATCCGCCGGCGCCGAAGCGTCGACGGTTGAAGTCGCGCCCCGCCTGGCCGACCTGCGGGTAGCGATCTTTTCGGATGCCCTGCCTGAGCGCAACGGGGCCGGATCATACTACGAGGACCTGGTCCCGCAGCTGGCGCCGCATCTGGGGGGCATCCGAATGTTCCGCCCGGCCGTTCGTCGTCGACTCTGGTGGCTGACACTACCCCTGCCGGGCGACCCGACGCAAAAACTCATCTTGCCCAACCTGTTCCGGATTCGCCGCGCCTTCAGGGCATTTGACCCCCAGCTGGTGATCGCGGTGACGCCGGGGCCTTTCGGCCTGCTTGGTCTTTCTCTGGCGCGCCGGCAGGGCAGTACATTCCTCAGTGCCTTTCACACCCATTTCGAGGGATTGGTGACGCTGTACGGTGACACCTGGTTCTTCCGTGCGGCCCGCCGCTACCTTGAGGGCGTCAATCGCCGTCTGTTTCGCCACAGTGCCGCGGTACTCGTGAACAACGAGGGATTGGTGCAGACGGTTCGTGACCTGGGTGCGCAGCGCGCGCCGGTGATGGGGACGCCACTTTCGGCGGCTTTCCTGGATACCCCGCCCAAGGTGCATTCCGGCGGGCTTGGTCGCATCCTGTTCGCGGGGCGGCTGGCGCCGGAAAAGAACCTGCCGGCATTGATCGAGGCAATCAAGGCCCGACCGGAGCTTGAATTCGTGCTGGCCGGGGACGGGCCGCTCTACAAGGAACTGGCGCAGTTGGCCGAGCGCTGTGCCAATCTTCGCCTGACCGGCTGGCTTGATCGGCCCGCCTTGCGTGCGGAGATGGATGCGGCGGATCTGCTGGTGCTGCCCTCGCACATGGAAACCTTCGGCACGGTGGCGCTGGAGGCCATGGCGCGCGGACGGCCCGCGCTGGTGGCCGAGGCCGCCGGGATTCACCGTTGGCCCGTGCTTGAGGATGCGTTGTTCGTGTTCCATTCTGACCAGAGCCTGGCGGATGCGCTGGCCCAACTGGAGGAGCGGGCACCCGAGGATTGGCACGAACACGCCGAAGCGGCTCGACTGGCGGCGGAAACCCTGAACCGGCAGACCATCGAGCAGTGGCTGCGCCTGCTGGAGACCCACGGCCATGCATGTTGAGTCAGCCAGCCGTGCCCTGCTGTCGATCCATGACGTCATGCCCGAAACACTCGATCGGGTCGATGCGCTCCTGGCACTCTGCCGGGCCGAAGGTACGCCGCCGCCGACGCTTCTCGTCGTGCCGGGGCGAGCCTGGACGGCAGCCGATCTGGAACGGCTGAACGCCTGGAGCCGGGAAGGCCATGCGCTTGCCGCGCACGGCTGGTTCCATGAGATCAAACACTTTGGCGGTCTCTGGCACCGTCTGCACGGATTGCTCATTTCCCGGCGTGTCGCCGAGCACCTGGCGCTGAACCCGGAGGAACGGCTGACCCTGATGCTACGCGCCCACGCCTGGTTTGCCGAGCATGATCTGCCAGCACCGCAGCTGTATGTGCCCCCGGCATGGGCGTTGGGACGCCTGCCGCCGGATGCCGCGCAAAGGCTGCCCTACCGGCGGATCGAGGTGCTTTCGGGGCTGATCGACGTGTCGTCTTGGCGGCTTCTGAAGATGCCCCTGGCCGGCTTTGAAGCCGACACGGCATTCCGGGCCGGGTTGCTGTCGGTCTTCAATCGCCAGCAGTGGCGACAGGCCGCCCGGCGGGATCGTGCCCTGCGCATCGGCCTGCACCCGGATGACCTGCAGCTTCGGCTTGCTGGCCAGCTGCGGACCATGCTCCGTGCACCCTTTGCCTACGAGGCGTACTGAAGGAAAAGTTGGGCGTTGGCTCCGCAACAAGACCGCGCTCAGCCCCTGAAAAGGCTGGGGCAGGATCCGTCACCAACTGGTGGTCAGAGGCGCACGACAACGTCCGAGATCGGACGACGCGGCGTGGCAGGCGGATTCTCGGCCGGGTACCCAAGCGCGATCATGGCCAGGGGCGTGAAAGCCCCGGTCTGCTCGGGCAGCAGGGCGCAGACCTTGGCCTCGTCAAAATCCCCGATCCAGTGCGAACCCAAGCCCGAAGCCGTGGTGGCAAGCTGAGCGTAGGCGGCAGCGATCGTCGCATCCTGCATTGCGAAGAGGTTGCGCCCGCGTTCACCAAACAGGGCCTCCGCCCGTTGGTGATCGGCACTGAATACCAGGATTACCGGCGCGCCGCCGAAACCGCTGGCGTCATTGACGGCGGCTTCCAGTGCGGCGCGCTTGTCTCCGCTTTCGACACAATGGATCCGGTAAGCCTGGACCCCGCCGGCCGTGGGCGCTGCGCAGGCCATTTCCAGAATGGCGGCCAGCTTGTGCGGCTCGACGGGCATGTCCGCCTGGTAGCGGTGGACGGAGTGACGATGGCGGACGGTTTCGAAGAAATCCCACATGGGGTTGGTACCTCGGTCGATTCGTCGGGCCGCTCGGTGCACGGACTGGATTGCGCGGGAAGTACCCCGCACGGATCTGCAGTTCAGATCTGCTCGAGCCGATCGGGAAAGTTAAGTTCGATCACCTGACGGGCGTCGCCGGCCAGGTCTTCCATGCCCAGGCGTTCGTAGGCACGAACCATCAGCACCAGGGCATCAGGCATCACGGCTGCGCCATCGAAGCGTTCCACGACAGTCTGGGCGCGGTTTGCCGCGGCCAGCCAGGCCCCGCGGCGCATGTAGTAGTCAGCCACGTACAGTTCGCGCTCGGCAAGCATGTTGCGCAGCTGCAGGAGCCGGCGGCTGGCGTCGTCGACATACCGGCTGTCGGGGAATCGCTCCACCAGTTCAGACAACGCCCGGTAGCCATCTTCCAGAACCCCCTTGTCCCGCTTGGCAAGGTCAGGCTTGACCAGCCGTGTCAGAAGGCTCTGGCCGCGGCTCATGTTGGCCAGCCCCTTGAGATACAGCGCATAGTCGACATGCTCGCCGCGCGGGTGGAGGCGAATGTAACGGTCCGCCGCCGCGATGGCCGAATCCGGCTCGTTGAACTTCAGGTAGGCATAGGCCACCTCAAGCTGGGCCTGTTCGGTGTAGGCGCCGAAGGGATATCGTCCCTCCAGGGTTTCGTACTTGGTGATCGCGGACTCGTAGTCGCCGCGCTGCAGTGCGGAACTGGCTTCATCGTATAGTTGCGCGGCCGAAATCATCGGGTCGACCAGGGGGTCCCTGTCCTTCTTGCCCAGCCAAGAGCAGCTGTTGAGTGTGCCCAGACTGATCAGCATGAAGGCGATGATCGTGAGACGACGTGCAAGTGGCATGTTGAATTGGTTTCCCGGTGTTCTTGCCGCGGAGGTTTCCGCGGAATATCCCTGTTCGGACGGGCAGGATGCGTCTTCGGCAAGGACCGACGGCGCGATGCAATGGCCCATGCATTAGAATGCCCGATTCAGGCCGTTTTGTCAGGAGTTTTTGTTGAAAATCACCCACGATGAGGAGATTCCGCTGGATCTTGCCGGTCAGCGGCTTGATCAAACGCTGGCCGAGCTGTGGCCCCAATATTCCCGCAGCCGGATTCAGGGCTGGATCCGGGCGGGTGAGGTGCTTGTCGACGGACATCCTGCCAGGCCAAGGGACCGCGTGCTTGGCGGCGAGCAGGTACGGGTGGATGCCGAAGAGGCAAGTGAAACCGAGGCCGAGGCGCAGCCGATCGAACTTGACATTGTTTTCGAGGACGAACACCTGATCGTGATCAACAAGCCGGCCGGCCTTGTGGTGCATCCGGGTGCAGGAAACCCGGACGGAACCCTGGTCAATGCGTTGCTCCATCATGACCCGAGTTTGCGGACCTTGGTGCGTGCCGGCATCGTGCACCGACTGGACAAGGACACCACCGGCCTGATGGTCGTGGCCCGCAGTGCCCTGGCCCAGAAGCGGTTGATTGAACAGCTTGCAGCCCGTACCGTGTCGCGGGAATATGATGCCGTTGTCAATGGCACGATGGTTGCCGGGGGTACGGTGGATGCCCCCATCGGCCGCCACCCGAGGGATCGTCAGCGACAGGCAGTGGTGCAGGGCGGAAAGGAGGCGATCACTCATTACCGGGTGGTTCAGCATTTCGTGGCCCATACCTGGCTGCGGGTTCGGCTTGAAACCGGTCGCACGCACCAGATTCGCGTGCACATGGCCCACCTGCGTCATCCGCTGGTTGGTGACCTGACCTACGGGGGGCGGCCGAAACTGCCTCCGGCTGCGGATGATGAACTGATCGCACTGCTGCGCGGTTTCGGGCGGCAGGCGCTGCACGCACGGCAGCTGTCGCTGGAACACCCGGCCACCGGCGCCCCCGTTCAGTGGACGGCGGAGTTGCCCGAGGACATGCAGCAGCTTGTGGCGGCTCTGGCTCGCCATGCCGGAGACGACGAGGACGACGAACCCGAATTCATTTATGTCGCCGAGTGATTCCGGGCAAGGCTATTTTGTGCCGCCCTTGCCTGGACGCGTTGGCAACGGCCCGGAGGAAATCCCGATGTTTCTGACTGCCGACTGGCCCGCGCCGGCCAATATCAGCGTGGTGACCACCACCCGCGCTGGCGGCGTGAGCGAGCCCCCCTTCGACCAGTTCAACCTGGCCACCCACGTCGGGGATGACCCGGAAGCGGTGCGCGTCAACCGCGAACGCCTGCTTGAGCAGCTGGCCTTGCCGACCGAGCCGCTTTGGCTGAACCAGGTCCACGGCGCCGAGGTGGCCCTTCCCGGGGTCGAGGCGGGCGTGACCGCCGATGCCGCCTGGACCGACCGTCCCGGCGACGTGCTGGCCGTGCTGACGGCCGATTGTGTCCCTGTGGTGCTTTGCAATCATGCGGGGAACGAGCTGGCTGTGGCCCATGCCGGCTGGCGGGGCCTGGCCGAAGGGGTGCTCGAGCAGGTGGTAGGGCAGTTTTCCGGCGTGCCGGAACGACTTCGTGCCTGGATCGGCCCGGCCATCGGACCCGAGCATTACGAGGTCGGGCCCGAGGTGCGCGAGGCACTGATGGCCGCGAATGCCTGGAACAACGAAGCCTTCGCGCCCGGTGCGGAGAACCGCTGGCACCTGGACCTGTTCGCGATCGTGCGACGCGAGCTTGCGCGACTGGGCGTGTCGCGGGTCTACGGTGGCGGCGTCTGCACCTATGCGGATGCCGAACGTTTCTATTCCTACCGCCGCGACGGGCGCACCGGGCGCATGGCCACCCTGGCCTGGATGCGCCCCGGGACCTGAGCCATCGCGTTGGTGCGGGCCACGGCCCGCGTCATGGCGCCGCGGCGCAGGAGCCGGGCCGAGCGAAATTTTCTTTTGGAGCCACAAGATGAGTGAAGCAAACCGCGACTGGAAGATGCTGACCCTGTTCGGTGAGGATCGTCCGGGCATAGTCGCCAACGTGACCCAGGTGCTCTACGGCGTGGGGGCCGAGCTTGGCGAGGCGTCCATGATGCGTCTCGGAGATCAGTTCGCGATCATGATGATGGTGCGCCACGCCGGAGACCGGGCGGAGATCATGGGGTTGCTTGAGTCGATCAAGAAGGGCATGAACCTCAAGGTGCATGTCGATGACTTGAACGCGCAGCTCCATCGCCACGTGGAGGCCGACGTGATGGTCACCGTGCACGGTGCTGATCGCCCGGGAATTGTCGCCCAGGTAGCCCATGCGCTCGCCGAGGCGGGCCTGAACATACTGGACCTGCGTTCGGACGTGGCCGGTGGCGCGGGTCATCCCCTGTACCTGATGCAGATTGAGGGCGAGGCCCGCGAGGGGCTGGATGCCGTGGAACGTGCACTGGACGGCCTGCCCGATGACATCGATGTCGCCATGCACCCGATCGATACGGTCAGGGGGTGAGCGTGTCCCCGATGGAGATCGTGCTCTACCCCGACGAGCGCCTGAAAACCGAGTGTGCGCCGGTTGAATCCTTCGATGCCGAGCTGCGCGAGTTTGCCGAGCACCTGGCCCATACCTGTGCCGGTGGTCCCGGCGCGGTGGGGATTGCCGCACCGCAGGTCGGCGTGCTCCAGCGCCTGTGCATCGTCGATGCCACCAAGGCGCGCCGCCCCGTGGAAAATCACGGCCATCTGATTCTGGTCAACCCGGAAATCACGGATTGGTCCGGCTACGAGGTTGGCCGGGAAGGTTGTCTGTCTGTCCCCGAATACACGGGCAATGTCATTCGGGCCCAGAAGATTCGGCTCAAGGCCCGGGACCTGTCGGGCAAGCCGCTGGAATTCGAGATGGAGGGCTTCGAGGCTCGAATCGCACAGCACGAGCTTGACCATCTCGATGGCGTGCTGTTCCTCGACCGGCTGGTCAGTCGAAAGTCTGACCTGTTTCGCCGAAAGCAGAAGTGATATCGACTTCCAGCAGCGGCTCGGTGCCTGAATCCGCCCCCGGCCCCGACCAGGCCATTCCCGTCACGCTGCTGACCGGGGCGCTCGGCGCCGGCAAGACCTCGCTGCTCAATACACTTCTGACCGGTCAGATGCCGGAGGGCACGGCGGTGATCGTCAACGAGTTGGGCGATATCGCTGTCGACGGGGCGCTGGTGGTCGATATCAACGGGCCCCTGGTGGTGCTGGCCGGTGGCTGCCTGTGCTGCGCCGTGCGCGGTGCGCTGGTCGATACCCTTCGTGACCTGTTCCTGAAGGCATTGCGCCGGGAAATTCCCCCGATTCGTCACCTGCTGGTCGAGACCACCGGCCTGGCTCTGATTCCCCCGTTGCGTCATGCGCTGAGTGCGGACTTTTTCGTGGCCCAGCGCTTCCGGCTGTCTTCGGTGATCACCGTGGTTGATGTCGGCAACCTGCCCGACCAACTGGCCACCTTGCCCGAGGTGCGCGACCAGATTATCCAGGCCGACGTGCTGGTCCTCGGCAAGACCGACCTGGCCTCGCCGGATGACGTGATCCAGGCGCGGGAGATCCTGCGAAGTCTCAACCCCCTGGCGCCGATCCATGATCGGCGGGACCTGCCGTCGGCCGCTCGCTTGCTGGCACCGGCCGAGGCAAGCGGACCGCGCATTTATCCGCTGAGCCCCGCCCATGGCACGGACGTGCACAGCATGGTGCTGGTTGCCCCCGAGCCATTGCCCTGGGGCGCGTTTGTCGAGGCACTGGACGGCCTGCTGGCTGCCCAGGGTGACTGGGTCCTGCGCCTGAAAGGCTGGCTGTCCGTGCGCGGTTTGCCCGGGCTGAGGATCGTGCAGGCCGTACATCATCGCCGTTACCCCTCGGTTGACCTGCCCGAGGCCCCGAGCGTTGAAGGACAGCTGGTCGTTATCTGGCGGGGGCTGACGCCCGAGCAGATCACCTCGCCCCTGGCTGCCTGGTTCAGGCGCTCGGAGGATGCGGCATGATCCGGCGTTTCTTCCAGGGGCTGTTGATCCTGCCCATCCGGTTCTACCAGTACGTGATCAGCCCGATGATCGGACCGCGCTGCCGATTCGTTCCGACCTGTTCGCAGTACACCATCGAAGCGATCCGGCACCATGGCCCGCTCAAGGGGCTCTGGCTCGGCTTGCGCCGGGTGACGCGCTGCCACCCCTGGGGCGGCCACGGTTACGATCCGGTCCCTGGTACCGAGCCGGACGAACACGCTGCCTGCGGCTGTGATCGGCCCTCTTGCCGGGAGAAAACGGGGAAGGAGCGGGACTGAATCGCGCAGGCCGTCACCGGACTGTCAAGCAGGTTTCACCATCCTGCCATTGCCCCGACATGCCCCGGTCACCTTGCTGCGGCAAAAATGTCGGCACTGCCTCGCCATGGAGTGCCTGTCATGCCGACCCTGTCTTATCGCAGCGTGTTCGTCTCGGATGTCCACCTGGGGACCGCGGACGCGCAGGCCGAATACCTGCTCGATTTTCTTGATCACGTCGACTGCGAGTACCTGTTCCTGAACGGGGATATCTTTGATATCTGGAAGATGCGTACCCGTCGCTGGCGCTGGCCGCAGATCAACACGCGCCTGCTGCAGAAGCTGGTCGTGCTGGCATCCCGCGGTGTCCGGGTGATCTACGTGCCCGGCAACCACGATGCCTTCTTCCGTGACTATCTCGGTTGCGAGATGGCTGGGGTGGAGGTCCACCGCGAATACGAGCACCGGCTGGCGGACGGCCGGCGCGCGCTGGTGCTGCACGGTGACGAGTTTGACGGGCTGGTGCGCCACAACCGTTTGCTCAAGCTGCTCGGAAACGGCGGCTATGAATTCCTGATGTGGCTCAACCGGATCAACCACCACTGGCGGCGTCGCTCCGGCCGGTCGTACTGGTCGCTGTCCTCGGCCGTCAAGAACCAGGTGCCCAATGCGCGGGTGTACGTGGACAAGTTCGAGCAGGCGGCCCTCGGCCATGCGCGCGAGCGCGGCTTCGAGGCGGTAATCTGCGGGCACATCCACAAGGCCAATCTGCGCAGCGAGTCCGGCGTGACCTACGCCAACTCCGGTGACTGGGTGGAGCACTGCACCGCCCTGGTGGAGCAACACGACGGGCAGCTGGCGCTGCTGGACTGGGCCCGGGACAGCCAGGTGTTGATCGACCGGGCCAGCGCGCAAAAGCCAGCCGTCCCGGCTGGCGGCGAGCGGGACCCGGCGCCGGGCATGTTGCCGCTGGATGCCATGTTCGAGGGGCGAGTACCCGTGCCTGATCGGGCGTCCCGGCGGCTTGACCGCGCCGGTCGATAAGTCATTTCCCCAGAAAACAGCGCTTCCCCGGCAGGACTTCCCTTCCTGTCGCAGCAGCGCATGATCCTGCCCCATGCCGACTTGGCCCGTGGCGTTCTTGCTTAGGGAAGGTCTGCACGAATGCAGACCTTCCCGCGCAGGGCATGGATGCCCTGTCGCACAATGGCGTAAGCCATTGAATCGCGGAGCCCGGGCCGAGCATGTATCGGCCCGGGCGTGTCTGAACGCGGGCTCCGCCAGCTGGCGCGTTAAGCTGGCGTTAGCCCACGGAGCCATGGATGGCTTCGTGCAGAGTTTCCTTAGGGGCCGGCGAGGCCCTGGCTGGTTGGCCCGGACGCGGACAGCGTCAGTCGATAATCGGCCGTTCCCGTGCCCTCCCTGATCCGGCGGGTTCAGTCCGCGGGCTGGTCCTTCAGCGCGCGCACCCATCCTTCCATCGCTTCCGTCGCCATGGGCATCGGCGGCTCCATGAAGTCGATCACGAACCGATCCGCGTATTCGGTCACGCCAATCGAGCGGGGGCGAACCGCCATCACGGTTGGTCCCGGCAGCTTGATGCCGAAGCAAAAGACAATGTTCTGCGCCCCCACGATTCCTTCGGCCACTTCGCCATCCGGCAAACTCCGTGTGTGGGCGAGGTGATCGAAGGTGGCGATAAAGGCGGCCAGCGGGTGGGCCATGACCTTCTCCCGCAGAAATTCGATGACCTGCCCCACGTCACGGCGGCTGGTTTCCTGCTTCGGGAGCATCATCTCGAAGACGGGGTATTTTTCCTGGAAGGTTTTCTGCTGCATGGTTCTGTGACGCCTCGGGGTGAGATGATCGGGAATCTCGAAAAAACCCCATCCATGGGCTTCTTCGAGGACGTCGTCGGCGGGGAATTCGCGAACGACTCAAGTCTTTTCAACGGCTTGCGCGGCTGTGGTGTTGGGGCATCCTTGCCCCAACGGGCCCCTCGAAAGGTTTTTGAGGGGCGCGATCCTGAAAAGCCCTCGTTCGAGCCGAATTCCAGCTTACTGCACTTATTGGAAATAAGAAAAGCTGATTGTTTCTCGCATTGCCCCTGAATTGACCTTGAAAAGCGGCGTCGTCTGCCCAATAACTGTATGCACGACCCATCCGATCGACGGAGAACGATTTCATGCGAATGGACAAACTGACCGCCAAGTTCCAGATGGCACTGGCCGACGCTCAATCCCTGGCCGTTGGTCGGGATCATCAATTCATCGAGCCGGTGCACGTCATGCTGGCCCTGCTGGACCAGGACGGCGGCACGGTCCGGCACCTGCTCACGCAGTCGGACGTGAACGTGAACCTTCTGCGCTCGCAGCTGGGCGAGGCGCTGGAACGGCTGCCCCAGGTTTCCGGCTCCGGTGGCGAGGTGCACCTGTCCGGTGACCTGGGCAAGCTTTTGAACGTGACCGACAAGCTGGCCCAGCAGCGCAAGGACCAGTACATCTCCAGCGAACTGTTCGTGCTGGCGGCGTTGGAGGACAAGGGCGCCCTCGGCGAACTGCTGCGCAAGGCCGGTGCCAGCAAGGGCGCCATCGAACAGGCCATCGACAAGATGCGCGGTGGGCAGAACGTGAACGACCCCAATGCCGAGGAAGCCCGGCAGGCGCTGGAAAAATACACCATCGATCTGACCGAGCGGGCCGAGCAGGGCAAGCTTGATCCCGTGATCGGCCGCGACGAGGAAATCCGCCGCGCCGTGCAGGTATTGCAGCGGCGCACCAAGAACAACCCGGTGCTGATCGGCGAGCCCGGCGTCGGCAAGACCGCCATTGTCGAAGGATTGGCCCAGCGCATTGTCAACGGCGAGGTGCCCGAGGGCCTCAAGGACAAACGCGTCTTGAGCCTCGACATGGGCGCGCTGCTGGCCGGCGCCAAGTTCCGTGGTGAATTCGAGGAACGGCTCAAGGCCGTGCTCAATGACGTGGGCAAGCAGGAAGGCCGCATCATCCTGTTCATCGACGAAATCCACACCATGGTCGGCGCCGGCAAGGCCGAGGGCGCCATGGACGCCGGCAACATGCTCAAGCCGGCGCTGGCGCGTGGCGAGCTGCACTGCATCGGCGCCACGACGCTGGACGAGTACCGCAAGTACATCGAGAAGGATGCCGCCCTGGAGCGCCGCTTCCAGAAAGTGCTCGTGGACGAGCCGACCGTGGAGGACACCATCGCCATTCTGCGCGGCCTCAAGGAGCGCTACGAGGTGCACCACGGCGTCGAGATCACCGACCCGGCCATTGTCGCGTCGGCCACCCTGTCACACCGCTACATTACCGACCGGCAGCTGCCTGACAAGGCGATTGACCTGATCGACGAGGCCGCCAGTCGCATCCGCATGGAAATCGACTCCAAGCCGGAGGAAATGGACCGGCTGGAGCGGCGCCTGATCCAGCTCAAGATCGAACGCGAGGCCCTCAAGAAAGAATCGGACGAGGCCTCCAAGAAGCGTCTGGCTGACCTGCAGGCCCAGATCGACGAGCTGGAGCGCGAATTTTCCGACCTGGAAGAGATCTGGAAATCCGAAAAGGCCGCCGTCGCCGGTACCTCACATGTCAAGGAAGCGCTGGACCGGGCCCGGGTCGAGATGGAAACCGCTCGCCGGGCCGGGGATCTGGCGCGCATGTCCGAAATCCAGTACGGCAAGATTCCCGAACTGGAACGGCAGCTCGAACAGGCCGCCGAGGCTGAAACCGTCGAAATGAAGCTGCTTCGCAACAAGGTGGGGGACGAGGAAATCGCCGAAGTCGTCTCCCGCGCCACCGGCATCCCCGTCTCCAAGATGCTCGAGGGCGAGAAGGACAAGCTGCTGCGCATGGAAGAGGCCCTGCGCAAGCGGGTCGTAGGGCAGGACGAAGCGGTCAAGTCGGTTTCCGACGCCATCCGCCGGTCCCGCGCCGGGCTGTCGGACCCCAACCGCCCCAATGGCTCGTTTCTGTTCCTCGGACCCACCGGCGTGGGCAAGACCGAGCTGACCAAGGCCTTGGCTTCCTTCCTGTTCGACACCGAAGAGGCCATGGTGCGCATCGACATGTCCGAGTTCATGGAGAAGCACTCCGTCGCCCGGCTGATCGGCGCGCCGCCGGGCTATGTCGGCTACGAGGAAGGCGGGTATCTCACCGAGGCCGTGCGCCGCAAGCCCTACTCGGTGATCCTGATGGACGAGGTGGAGAAGGCCCACCCGGACGTGTTCAATGTGCTGCTGCAAGTGCTCGACGACGGCCGCCTGACCGATGGCCAGGGCCGCACCGTGGACTTTCGCAACACCGTGATCGTGATGACCTCCAACCTCGGCTCGCAGCGGATTCAGGAACTGGCGGGACAAGCGTCGCAGGGAGCGACGCTGGAAGGCGAAGGCTTCCCCGAAGGGCAGACGCCAGGGATGGCTTCTGCCGAGGCCAATTACGAGCAGATGAAAACCGAGGTCATGGAAATCGTCGGCCAGCATTTCCGCCCCGAGTTCATCAACCGTATCGACGAGGCCGTGGTCTTCCACCCGCTGGGCCGCGAACAGATCCGCTCGATCGTCGATATCCAGATCGAGGGACTGCGTCGCCGCCTGGCCGACCGCGACATGGGTCTGAGCCTGTCCGAAAGCGCACTGGACTTGCTGGGCGAGGCCGGCTTCGACCCCGTGTACGGTGCCCGGCCGCTCAAGCGCGCCATCCAGCACCGACTGGAAAACGCCATGGCTCAGCACATCCTGCGCGGCGACTTCCTGCCCGGCGATACCATCCGGGTGGATGTCGACGAGGGCGAGCTGACCTTCAGCAAGGGCTGATCGACAGCCTCGAAAACCTGGAAACTCCAAGGGCCGGTGTCCGTTTCGGCGGATGCCGGCCCTTTGTTTTGGACAGGCGTTGGGTGATCACAAATGGGCGAGCGGGCAACCGCCCTCTTGATAAGGAACCTCGAAAAACCACTTCCCTGTGGTTTTTCGAGGTCGTCCTTCGCGGGAGACCCGCGAAGGACTCACGCTATTTCAACCGCTTACGCGCTTGACGCGTTGGGGCATCCCTGCCCCAAAGGGCGCCTCGAAAGGTTTTTCGAGGTGCCCGATAATTGTTTCGCAATTGTTTTGAGGCTGTCCTTTGCGGGAGGCCCATGCCGACTTGGGGGACCCCTGCTTGCGCGGCGCTGTGAGCCCCTTTGATGCCCGCCGCACCATGCGTAATTGATACCTGATACGTATCGGGTTACAGTTGCGGCATGATTCGAAGCTTCAAGCACAAAGGCTTGGCCAGGTTCTTCAAGTCCGGCAGCACTGCGGGAATCCAGGCCATCCATGCGCAGCGGCTTCGACTGATTCTCGGTAGGCTGAATGCCGCGTCAGACGTCAAGGACATGGACCTGCCAGGCCTTCGGTTGCACGAGCTATCGGGGGACTGGGCCGGAATCTGGTCAGTAACGGTCAGTGGTAACTGGCGGGTGACCTTCCGATTCGAAGCCGGAGATGCCGAGATCGTGAACTACGAAGATTACCACTGAGGAATCGCCGATGTTGATGCATAAGCCCCCCCATCCCGGTGAAGTGTTGCGCGAGCTTTGCCTGGAGCCCATGGGCCTCTCTGTAACGGCTGCCGCAGAAGCATTGGGCGTCAGTCGAAAAACCCTCAGCGCCGTGTTGAACGGCAAGGCTGGCATCAGCCCGGAGATGGCCATTCGGCTTTCCATTGCGTTCGATACGTCGGCAGAGAGTTGGTTGAACCAGCAGGCCCAGTATGATCTCTGGCATGCCGAGCGGCATCGCAAGGATCTCAAGGTCAAGAGGCTTGTCGCCGCATGAGGTAAGACATGGGAGAACTTCGAGAAGCCGCTTCGGGTATGGCTTTTCGAGGTTTCCGAAAGGAGCCACCGGGCTTCTGCCTTGAGCAGGCGTCGGAGCGCGGCCCGGGTAATTGGCATATCCCTGATGGCCGAGTAAAGTTGACCCAATCCAACGCGAAGCCACCAGGAAGTGCACGTGCCAGATCATCCCCGCCCGTTCATGATCAGCAGGTCCGTTCCGGCACGGCGCGGAGTTCCTGTCAGAGTAGCGGGAACCGGCTCCCGCGTCGTCTTTGCGATGTCCCGGAAATCATCAATGCGCGTCAAGCGGGCTGCGTACGCCTTTCCCGCCACGGTTGAGCACATGCGTATAGATCTGCGTCGTCCGTACATCGCTGTGCCCAAGCAGTTCCTGAACCGTGCGTATGTCGTAACCGGCCTCAAGCAGATGCGTTGCAAAGGAATGACGAAGCGTATGACTGGTCGCAGGCTTGGGGATGCCGGCGTCACGCACTGCCCCGCGAATCTTTCGTTGAACGGCGGACTCGTGAAGGTGATGACGCCTTCGAATGCCCGAGCGCGGATCAACACCCGGTTGCGCGGCCGGAAATACATACTGCCAGGCCAGTTCATGGCCAGCCCTCGGATACTTGCGTGCCAGTGCATGGGGCAGCTCCACGGGGGCGAGCCCTTCTCGCCGGTCGCCCTCGTGAATCAATCCGACCCGTTCGACTTGGCGCTGCAACGGCTCCAGGAGCGAATCCGGCAGCATTGTCCTGCGATCCTTGGCACCCTTGCCTTCGCGTACCGTGATCTCACGACGTGCGAGATCCACATCCTTGCCCCTCAGCCGCAGGGCTTCCATCAATCGCAGGCCCGATCCGTACATCAACCCGGCAATCAACCCATGAACGCCATCCAGTCGAGCCAAAAGCGCCCGGGCTTCCTCTCGCGTGAGCACCACGGGCAGTCGAGGCGGCTTGCTGGCACGTGTCACGCCATCGAGCCAAGGCAGATCAATACCCAGCACCTCGCGGTACAAGAACAGAATCGCGGCCAACGCCTGGTTTTGGGTCGAGGCCGCCACGTTTTTCCGTGTCGCGAGAAAGCTCAAGAATGCCTCGACCTCGCTCGCCCCCATTTCGCTCGGGTGTCGTTTGCCGTGGAAAAGAATGAAGCGTTTTATCCAGTGAACGTACGCCTTCTCGGTGCGCAAGCTGTAATGCTTGACCCGACAACGCTCGCGTACCTGATCAAGAAGCCGGGGCGGGTGTCTGTCTTCCATGGCCATGTTTCCTCCTTGGAATATGACGTCGTTCGGACAGTTTGGTCCTGTATAAAACAATGGCTTGCGCGATTTTGTGAAGATTATACGACGAATTTGGCGTGTTGCAACACGTCAATAGTGCAGTAGAATTCTAGTTAGGCATCAAACCATAAGGAGCGACAATGAACCAACAACCAGCCAATGAGATTAACGGAGCAACCCAATTCGGGGGCTTCTGGATACGTGTCGGAGCTTACTTTATCGATGTGGTAGTTCTGATTATTCCCGTTTTGCTTATCTCGTTTCTATTTCGTTCTGTGACCCCCGCAGCCGATGAAATGGAACAAGCAATCGTAGAGTTTATGGACGCCATCCTGTCCCTGATTGTCTGGTGGGTATATTTTGCTGTCTTGCATTCTTCCCAATGGCAGGCATCTGTCGGAAAAAAGGCAGTTGGATTGAAAGTAGTTGATGAAAAAGGAAACCGCATTTCGTTTGGCAGGGCTACTGGACGATATTTCGCTGAATTCCTTTCGGCGTTGATTCTCGGGATCGGATACATGATGGTCGGATGGACAAAGAAGAAACAAGGACTTCACGATATGATTGCAGGAACATATGTCATAAGGTCAGAAAATGCCTAACAAGGCGCTCCAGCGGACGGGCTACCGCCCGCCGCTGAGCTTTAGCGTTAGGCATCAAACCATAAGGAGCGACAATGAACCAACAACCAGCCAATGAGATTAACGGAGCAACCCAATTCGGGGGCTTCTGGATACGTGTCGGAGCTTACTTTATCGATGTGGTAGTTCTGATTATTCCCGTTTTGCTTATCTCGTTTCTATTTCGTTCTGTGACCCCCGCAGCCGATGAAATGGAACAAGCAATCGTAGAGTTTATGGACGCCATCCTGTCCCTGATTGTCTGGTGGGTATATTTTGCTGTCTTGCATTCTTCCCAATGGCAGGCATCTGTCGGAAAAAAGGCAGTTGGATTGAAAGTAGTTGATGAAAAAGGAAACCGCATTTCGTTTGGCAGGGCTACTGGACGATATTTCGCTGAATTCCTTTCGGCGTTGATTCTCGGGATCGGATACATGATGGTCGGATGGACAAAGAAGAAACAAGGACTTCACGATATGATTGCAGGAACATATGTCATAAGGTCAGAAAATGCCTAACAAGGCGCTCCAGCGGACGGGCTACCGCCCGCCGCTGAGCTTTAGCGTTCGCTTGATTGATGTTTGCGAGACATGAAGGCTGGATATGTGAAATATCGAATTGAACTAAAACCAAAGGCAGTAAAGGACCTGAAATCGCTTCCCAAGTCTGACGCGACACGGGTGGCGAATGCCTTGGAGTCACTATGTGACAATCTGAGTGGCGATGTGAAAAAGCTAACCAATTTCAGCCCAGAATACAGGCTGCGCGTCGGTAACTATCGTGCGCTATTCGAGATAGAAACGCCTGACCTGGTCATGATTTACCGGATCAAACATCGTAAAGAGATATATAAGAGAGGCACCTAAGATGATTGAAGTACATCCAAACATCCTGGAACGTGACGGAAAGAAGGAATTTGCTGTTCTTCCTTATGAAGAGTTTGAGCGCCTCATGGAGGCTCTTTCCGACTATGAGGATTTGCGTGACTTGAGGGAATCCAAGGAGGCAGAGGGTGGGAGTTCAGGTACACCATTATTAGAAGTCCGCGAGAAACTGGGAATTTAATGGCGAACAAGGCTATCCAGCCGACGCTCGTACCTCGCGCGGCTGATAGCTGACGTTAGGCGGTATTCATTAGGAGATCGGCATGACAGAGAAGACGTATTTCCAGCCAGGGGACTACGAGAGCCCGCTTACCGCCGAGGGTAGGGCGAGAACGATCGCCGCTCTCCAGATTTGCGCTGGTAGCCAAACTCTTGCTAAGGACGTCCCGATGCGGAGAGACATGCTACGGAAGCTAACGAGTCCCAGGGCCGTGAGCTACTGGCTTGAGAAGGGCTGGCTCCAGAAAGCGGGGAAAGCAGGTAAGGTTGAGCTTCTCGCGTTAACGGCAAAGGGAGTGGCCACTTGCAACAACAGCCTAGCCGGCGGTTCAGAAGTGCCAACGCGACAAGAACTGGTGGATCGCTGCCGGGACCAGATGCTGAACGGTGCTCCGGGGTTCATGGAGGTTACGTTTGCAGCAATCGAAGCGCATGGTGATGAGTCCAGCGCCTAACAAAGCCATGGAGTGCGACGGCTGCTTCGCAGCCGCGGCTCATGGCTGGCGTTATGGCTGATCGTAATGACCACCAATAGCGAAGATATAAATGGACTTTTC
>JBNGDJ010000014.1:0-32367 GCA_049974825.1 Halothiobacillaceae bacterium
TTTGGGGCATCCATGCCCCAATCGGGAATCTGAAGCATTCGTGCAGAGATTCCCTCAGCTCTTGCCGGCCAGCTGCTCCAGAATGGCCGGATTTTCCAGCGTGGAGACGTCGCCCGCCGGTGCTTCGCCCTTGGCCAGACCACGCAGAAGGCGTCGCATGATCTTGCCTGAACGCGTCTTGGGCAGGTTGTCGCCAAAGCGGATTTCATCGGGCTTGGCGATCGGGCCGATCTGCTCGGCCACCCAGTTGCGCAGCTCCTTGACCATGGCCTCGGCGTCCTCGCCTTCCGGGCGTTCGCCCTTGCAGACCACGTAGGCCACGATGGACTCGCCCTTGACGTCATGCGGCCGTCCAACCACGGCAGCCTCGGCGACCTGGCCGTGGGCCACCAGCGCCGATTCGATCTCCATGGTGCCGAGCCGGTGCCCGGAGACGTTCAGGACATCGTCGATGCGGCCCATGATCCAGAAGTAGCCGTCGGCGTCCCGGCGCGCGCTGTCGCCGGCCAGGTAGTAGCCGCCGAGATTTTCCGGGAAGTAACTGCGCTTGAAACGCTCGTCGTCACCCCAGATGGTGCGCAGCATGGACGGCCAGGGCTTCTTGATGACCAGGCTGCCGCCGTGCTCCGGGTCCACCGACTCGCCGTGGTCGTCCACGACGTCGGCCTGGATGCCGGGGAAGGGCAGGGTGCATGAACCGGGCTTGGTCGGGATCGCCCCCGGCGTGGGCGCGATCATGTGCGCGCCGGTTTCGGTCTGCCACCAGGTATCGACAATCGGGCAGCGCTCGCCGCCGATTACCCGGTGATACCACATCCAGGCTTCGGGGTTGATTGGCTCGCCCACCGTACCAAGCAGGCGCAGCGAAGACAGGTCATAGCGTGCCGGGACTTCGTCGCCGAGCTTCATCAGTGCCCGGATGGCCGTGGGCGCGGTATAGAAGATCGATACGCCGTGGCGTTCGACCATCTGCCAGAAGCGACCGCCGTCCGGGTAGGAGGGCACGCCCTCGAAGATCACCTGGGTCGCGCCAATGGCCAGCGGACCATAGGTCACGTAGGTGTGCCCGGTAATCCAGCCCACGTCCGCCGTGCACCAGTACACGTCCTCGTCCCGGGTATCGAAGATCCACTTGTTGGTGAGGATGGCATTGAGCAGGTAGCCGCCCGAGGCGTGCTGAATGCCCTTGGGCTTGCCGGTCGAGCCGGAGGTATACAGCAGGAACAGCGGGTGCTCGGCTTCCACCGGCACGGCTTCGCAGTCATCGGACTGGCGGTCGGCCAGCTCGTGCCACCAGATGTCGCGCCCTTCGTGCATGGTCACGTCATCGGCGGTCCGCTTGTAGACCAGTACATGCCGGACTTCCGGGCAGCCATGATCCATCGCCTTGTCGACCGCCGATTTCAGCGGCACGGTCCGTCCGCCTCGGTGTCCGCCGTCCGCGGTAATGATCAGCTTGGCCCCCGTGTCGAGGACCCTGTCGCGCAGGGCTTCGGCCGAAAAGCCGCCGAAGACCACCGAGTGGATCGCGCCAATCCGCGCGCAGGCCAGCATGGCCACGGCAGCCTCCACCAGCATCGGCATGTAGATAACGACCCGGTCGCCCTTTTCGATGCCCAGTTCCTTCAGGCCGTTGGCCAGCCGGTTCACCTGACCCGAAAGCTCGCGGTAGGTGATCTTGCGCACTTCGCCGTCATCAAGTTCGGCGATGAACGCGACCTTGTCGCTCCGGGTTTCGAGATGGCGATCAATGCAGTTGACCGTGACGTTCAGCCTGCCGTCGGCAAACCAGCGGTAGTGGGGTGCATTCGATGCGTCGAGCACCTCGCTGAACGGTTTTTCCCAGGTGATTTCCTCCCGAGCCAGCCGGGCCCAGTACCCTTCGTAATCACGCTCGGCCTCGGCGCACAGGGCATCGTAGGCTTCCCGCGAGCCGATGCGCGCCTTGGCGGCAAACTGCTCGTTGGGGGGGAACTGTCGGTCTTCATGCAGAACCGATTCGAGATTGTCCATTCGACGTCTCCGGGATGATCGGTGATTTCGGGATAAGGTGAGGAAGCTCTGTATCAGCGTTTCCCTGGCGTTGTGTCTGGGGTGCCCGGCCCGCGCCCTGAAATTCAATGGCCTGGGCATTGAACGATTGGGTGCCTCGAAAAACTTTGGAGGCGCCCCTTGGGGCTGGGATGCCCCAACGCATCCTGGGTCTACGCCCCTTGCCGCCATCCCTGTTCTTCGACCCTTCCGACAACCTTGTCGGAAGCCCTTTCGGGTTCGGCCTGCGAAGAGCAACCCTGCGGGTAAAGGGCTTCGACCCCACAACCGCCTAAGTGGTTGAAATGGCGAAAATGGTTCGCGGGTCCCCCGCGAACGACGTCCCCGAAAAACACCATGGACGGGGTTTTTCGGGGTTTCCGCTCGAGCTTCCCTGCCTTCGAGGCCAACGGTCTGCCCGCAGGCAGGCCGTGCCTGAACAGGGATCAAGTTGTGGCAACAGGTCGGTAATGGTGCCAAAACGCGCGGCGCGGCGCCACCTTTGGCGATAGACTGAGGTACCCGATCCGGCTCGGCCGTGGTTCCCGCACGGTCACGGCCGAACAACCACGCAGGGGCGGCGCCTGCGACATCGCCGGATCGCTGCATGCCAACACTTGGCCGGATCGGCGCATGCGGGCAAGAAAAACGCCCCGCGGGTGCGGGGCGTCGGAATTCATTCAAAAGGAACCCGAAAGGGTTCGCCGGATTACATCCGCGGGCGGCGGGCACCACCATCACGCGGCGGCTTCGGACGCGCCTCGTTGACCCGGATGTTGCGGCCGGACAGGTCGGTATTGTCCAGCTGGCCGATGGCCTCTTCGGCCTGGGCGCGATCGGACATTTCCACAAAACCGAAGCCCTTGGAGCGACCGGTCTGCATGTCCTTGATCACCTTGGCGGAAATCACCTCGCCGAAGCTTGCGAAGGCATCGCGCAGTTCGTCATCGGTGGTCTGGTAGGACAGGTTGCCCACGTAGATATTCATCATCGTCATTCGTCTCTCAACTGCGTGCTATCTCAAAAATCCAACCCGTCATCAGCGCATAGCACCGGACGGCCAATGCCGGGAGTAACCCGCCTGCCGGAACCGGGCTGGCACACAGCACAGAGCCTTTCGACGAAGATACCGAATTGACGGTAGCGCACTTTGGGTGGAATACCAACGACTTTCGGTTTTCAGGCCCCTGATGCATGATGGCAGCGTATCTTTTCGGCAACTGAGGGAAGGCCTGCGCAAATGCAGACCTTCCCGTGCTGGGCACGGACGCCCTGCCGCACAATGGCGCAAGCCATTGAATTGCGGAGCCCGGGCCGAGCATGTATCGGCCCGGGCGTGTCTGCAACGCGAGCAAGGCCTGTTGACGCGTTAAGCTGGCGTTAGCCCACGAAGCCATGGATGGCTTCGTGCAGAGTTTCCTGAGGGTGCTGTCTCACGGCGTTGTTCCGTCACCTGGCCGATTTATCGTTGATTTTCCTGAGGTGACCGGCGTTGCTGGTACAATCGCGCCCACTTGCACGCTGTCAACGTGGTGTTTCACCCGAATGGCCATTCCGCTGTTATCCGCCGCTCTGGCTCTGTTGCTGCCCTGGACGGCGGGGACCCTGCTCGTTGCTCGGCTGTTGCCAGGCCTTGCAGGCCAGGCGCCTGCACTGGCCCTCGGTTACGGCTATGTGGTCGGGTTCTCGCTGACCATCGGGTTGTTCTGGATGCTGGCCTACCTGACCGGCGGTTTTCAGGCCGGAGGGGTGATGCTCATTCTGGCAGCCGTTTCCCTCGGACTTGTCGCCTCGCTTCACCGCAGGTACCGAGCCTGGTTTGAGGCCTGGTGCAGCCTGCCCCGGCGGATTCGGGCAATGAATCGCTGGGCATTGCTTCTGGTGTTCGGGCTGATTGCCCTGATTGGCGTCCGGTGGCTGGGCCTGCTGGTGGATGTTTCTCTGCGCCCGGTGTTTGCCTGGGATGCCTTCACGGCCTGGACCCTGAAGGCGCACAGCATGTTTGCCAGTGACCGGTTGCTGGATTTCGTTGATCAGCTGCATTGGCTGAAGGCACCGACCGACCCGACCGTGCAGCATGCCATGGGGCACCACTACCCGCTGTTTGTCTCACTGGTTCAGGTGTGGATGGCCGATGCCACGGGGCAGTGGCACGAGGCCTGGGTCAACCTCCCCTGGCCCTTCCTGTGGTTGTCCATGATGCTCGTGGTATTCGGGCAGCTTCGGGTCGCCGGGGTCACACTGCTGGTTGCCCTGTTGGGGGCCTACCTTCTCGCTTCTTTGCCTCTTCTGAGTACGCACGCCTTGCTTGGCGGGTATGCGGATCTCTGGCTGACCGCTTTTTTTGGCGCTGCGACGCTGGCCTTGTGGCAAGCCCTGTTCAACAGGGAATACAGGCAGCTTGTTCTGCTGATTCTGGTCTTGCCCGTGCTTTTGGTTACCAAAAACCCCAACCCGACGGGAATGGTGCTGCTGATGTGGCTGCCCCTGCTTTGGTGGGCCTGGGTGATTCGCCAGCCCCGCCTTGCCGGCAGCGCGGCCGTCATTGCGGTGCCGGTTGTGCTGGGTTGTCTCATTGCAGGCTGTCTTGAGGCGCTCTTCGGTCCGGGTATCAGTGAGCTTTTGCCGAAGCCGGAGAATTTCCCGCCAACACTCACGGTGCTTTATCACGGGGCCTTCAATCATGCCAACTGGCATCTTCTGCCTCTGGCCATGCTGCTTGCCCTGCTGGTCTCGATTGCGATGCCGTTTCGGGTCGGAGCAGGTCCGGCATTTCGTTCCGGCCTGCTTGCCCTGGCGGTGTTTACGTTGGCCGCGCTGGTCATTTACCTGCTGGTTTTCAGCATGCCCCTGATTCACCCGCATATTGAAAATTTCACGCTGGCCCAGCGCGCCTTGCTCTACATTGCCATGCCCACCGTGGTTTGGTGTGCACTGGCCCTGCATGAGGACCTGAAGACGTCGCCTTGGTCCCGCAGACTGCAGCTGCCGGCTAATCAGTATGCAAGTGGGGCCTGAGTGGAACGCCTGATCCGTCCTTTGCTTGACTTGAAGCGCTCGCGCAAGCGGCGGTTGATGATTCTTGCCGACCTGATTGCCTTGCCGGTTGCGCTCGCTCTGGCGTTCGTGCTCCGCCTTGGTGAGTTGATGCCGCCGGTGGTTCGGGAGAATCTCTGGCTGTTTCCTCTGACTGCCGCACTTGGTGTTCTGGTCCTGGGGCGGCTGGGCTTGTATCGGGCAGTCGTCCGGTTCATGGGCAACCAGGCGCTATTGGCTTCAATCAGCGGCACGCTGTTCATGGCCGTTTTTCTTTGGGGGTTGGCGTTTCTCGTCCGGATCGATGGCTTTCCGCGCTCGGTACCGCTGATCTTTGCTCTGCTGCTGCTGGTTTATCTGGCGGGCAGCCGGGAACTTGTGCGACTTGCCTATCGCCGGGTTGCCCGTCGAGCAGGGGATGCCGAGCCGGTTGTCGTCTATGGGGCGGGTGAGGCGGGGATGCGCTTGTCCACCGCGTTGATCGAAAGTGGACGTTTCCGGTTGATCGCCTACGTCGATGAGGATGCAGGCCTGCAGGGCAGCGTGGTCGGGGGGGTGCCTGTCCATGCGCCGGATCGCCTGGGCGCACTGGTGGATCGGTATGCAGTGAAACGGGTCCTTTTGGCCATTCCCGGGGCGACGCATCGCAAGCGTCGTCAGATCCTGGATACGCTGGCTCCGTTGCCTGTCCGGGTGCAGACAATTCCCGGCATGGACGAGTTGCTTGATGAAGAGACTCGCCCCGATTCGTTGCAGGATCTGGACGTGGCGGACCTGCTGGGCCGGGATGCCGTCCCGCCGGATAATGAACTGCTGCGCGAGAGCGTGACCGGCAAGGTGGTTCTGGTGACGGGGGCCGCAGGGTCCATTGGTTCGGAGCTGGCGCGTCTGATCTGCCGGCTGGAGCCCGGCATGCTGCTCCTGCTCGACCAGTCCGAGGTGGGGCTTTACCACCTGGAACAGGAACTCGCCGAGCTCAATCTCGCATTTGCCGTGCGTCCCGTACTTGGTTCGGTTTTGAATGACGAGCTGGTGCGGCGGGTCATCCGGGCGCACGAAGTATCAACCATTTATCACGCCGCCGCTTACAAGCATGTGCCGCTGCTGGAGTCGAATGTCTTGTCTGCGGTGCGCAACAACGTGCTCGGTACATGGCGCCTACTGGAAGCCGTCCGGGCCGTCGGGCTGGTGGAGCGGTTCGTCCTGATCAGTACAGACAAGGCCGTGCGTCCCACCAATGTCATGGGGGCCACCAAGCGGGCGGCCGAAATGATACTTCAGTGCACGGCGGGGCAGCAGGGCAGGGAACAGGGGCCGGCGCTGTGCATGGTGCGTTTCGGCAACGTGCTGGGTTCATCCGGCTCGGTGGTTCCCCGGTTTCACCGTCAGATCGAGGCTGGTGGACCGGTCACGGTCACCCATCCGGAGGTGACTCGATACTTCATGACGACCCGGGAGGCAGCCGAGCTGGTCATCCAAGCCGGCTCGATGGCGCGATCCGGAGAGCTGTTCTTGCTGGAAATGGGGGAGCCGGTGCGTATTCTCGACCTGGCGCGCCGCATGATTCTGTTGCACGGTTTGCGTGAGCGAAGTCCAGAGCAGCCAGATGGTGATGTGTCGATCAAGTTCACCGGTTTGCGCCCGGGCGAGAAACTTTACGAGGAACTGCTGATCGACGATGTCGCCATACCGACCCGTCATCCGCGCATCGCCATGGCACGAGATGCGTTGCCGGATTGTGCCAACCTGCCTCTGACGCTTGAGCGCCTGTTTGTGGCGGTTGAGCAGGGGGACGAATCCGCTGTTCGGACGCTGCTTGCGCAAATCGTGCCCGAGTATCACACGGGAAACGCAGAGTAAGTGCCTGGGGTGAGGGCACGACGCTCAGGGTTGTGTGGGCACCTCAAGGGCATGGATGTGAGCGCGTTTTCCTTCATGTACCACGAAAAGATGCGTTCCATCCGGTCCGTAAGCGATGCCTTCCCACTGGTCCAGCCGGGGCAGACTGAGGGACCTTGGCTTGTTCTGCACGGCTTCTCCCCAGGGCTGACCCGGTTCACGGTCGAAGAGGTACACGGCGGCGTAGGTCAGAACCGCAAGCTGCAGCCCGTCCGGCCGGATATCCATCCCGGTAGGCTGGTGGGCGAAAGGCCCGACCAGCGGGTTGGCAAGCCAGGTGATCGGGTCGCGCGCGGAAAATCCCGGAAGCTGGGCCACGGCCTGGGCTTCTATGATTCGGTCGCCGGTCGGTTCCAGTGGCAGCGCGTAGAGCATGGGTTGCTTGCGCCGCTTGGTCAGCAGCAGCAAGCGGTTTTCTTCGCGGTCATAGACCATCGCTTCGGTATCGTGCGCCCGGTCGGGGTACCGGAAGCGAATCTGGCCCAATACTGGCAGCGTCATGGCGGGTTGAAACCGTGCCGGTTCCTCCACCATCAAAATCCGGTAGTCCGGATGATTCTCCCGGTTGTCACCGATATCGCCGACCAGGAGTACGTTGCGGTCATTCCACCGAGCGTGGGTCACGGCCTCCCAGTCACGCTTTTTGACCGAGGCCAGTGTCACCTCGCCCGCAAGCTTGCCGTCGGGGTGTATGGCGTAGAGCACGGGGGGGGCGGAGCGCATTGATGCGGGCAGAGACACATTGTCGTTATGCGTCCAGAACAGGCCGTCATGCGTCGGTGACCGGGTCAGTCCGCTGGCCTCGTTGATCTGCTCGGGCAAGAGGTGCTCCGCGGCTGACTCTGCGCCGGCCGTGCCCGCCTGGGGCGCGACCAAGACAAGCCAGAGCCACCCTGCCAGAAGCCTGCTGTGGAGGGAAGGTCTGCGCAAATCCATGGATGGATTTGCGCGCAATTTCCGTACACCGCTCATGACTGAGTGGGTCACTTGATGCGACCCAGGGAAGGTCTGCACGAATGCAGACCTTCCCGTGCCTGTCTCGGATGCCCTGCCGCACAATGGCGCAAGCCATTGAATTGCGGAGCGCGGGCCGAGCATGTATCGGCCCGGGCGTGTTTGCATGAAGCCATGGATGGCTTCGTGCAGAGTTTCCCTAGACGAGCGTGCGCGGATTGTTGCCGAGTGCTTGACTGAACGGCCTGCCCTGAAGCCAGGATCATATCAAGCGACCTGGCGATCACGAGGACTTGCGATCGTCGTTTTCCGAAGACTCGGCCTCTTCCGGCTTTGCAGGCTGCTCGGCTGCCGGGGTGGCCGGGCAGGTCTTCAGGCCGATCAGCGAGTACGCCGGGCAGAATCGGAACAACCCGGTCACCAAAGGCACGATACCGATCAGGGCCCACCAGCCGAGAATCGGCGTGAATGCAAGAATCACCAGCGTGGCACCCACCACGATGCGTGCGATCCGGTCGAGGTCACCGACGTTGCGTTGCAGGTTCATGGTTCGTGCTCCTTTGTTAAAGGGTCGGGAAAAGAGGAAGGCCTCCACAAGTGCAGACCTTGCCGTACGGGCATGGATGCGCTGCTGCACAATGGCGCAAGCCGTGGCCAAGGCCCTGAAGCAGAGACCGTCACCCGCGGGTTATTGTTCCTGGATTTGCTGACTTGCATCCCGGTGCAGAACCGCATGCAACGCCAGGTCATGCTCGAAGTAAACGGTCATGTCCGGGTAGATCCAGGCACTGATAGGCGGCTCGCCCACGGGAGATAACCGGCGGTCAGGGGCGCCAAAGCGGGCGCGTACCTCGCCGGGGCGCAGCCCATTGACGAAAAGACGCTCACCGGGGGCGGCATTGTTGATGTCCGGGCGGATCTGCAACTCATCCGCCGTCGCTCCCGGCCCTGCCAGCACGCCAGACAGAACGGTGATCGCCAGCAGCGCCCGAAGGTTCAAGGCCTGCACGGTCAGGCCCTCCGGCGACGGAAGGACAGCAGCAGCGGCAGGCTGAATGCCGCCAGGCCCAGCAGCGAGAACGCGCCGCCTCCGCCATCGGGTTCGCGGGTCGTCACGGTTGTGAACTCGGCATGTACCCCGCCGGCGCTCAGCGTGGTGACCACCTCGCCGCCAATCTCCCAGCTTGCGGTGTGGCGAACCTGAACCACGTCGCCCGGTTCAACCATCCCAGGCTCGCGAGTCCACTCGCCATTGTTGACCCGGTACTCCGCCAGATTCTCCCAAGGCAGCTTGCCCTGGAAAGCCCGGATTTGGGTCGGAGAGGAAAAGCCGTCGACCCGGATGGCAGCGGAAGCGGTCAATTCTCCCTGTCGTGCATCGTTGATTGCCGGGAAGGCAAAAGCACTCGGGGTGACGTCCTCGGCCAGGTAACGCACGGCCGCAAAATCGATCTGCGAGGTGCTCGCATCCCCAAAACCGGCCGCCACGATCGCCCCGTCATCCTGCAGCAGCAGGGCCTCGGCTCCTGAGGCTCCATTGCCGACCGCTGTGGTGATCACGCCGGTCCCCCGATTGCCGAACTCGTAGTCAACCTGGCCGTCAGGCAGGTAGCGCATGGTGGCGAAGTCGGTATTGACCGTGTTGTACAACGCCAGGCCCCCGGCCAGAATGCGGCCATCTCCCATTACGGCCACGTCTTCGGCGGCGCTGGCGTCCAGGCCAATGGGGGTAACCGTCCAGCCGCGGTCGCCAAAGCTTTCGTCAAGCCGCCCGTCGGCATGAATGCGCACCAGCGCAAAATCATGGCGCTGACGGAAATCGTCATCGCCCTTGGCTCGTCCGCCGGCGGCTACCAGCTTGCCGTCCTCCTGAAGTGCCAGCGAGGACGCACCGTTGCTGTAGCCGAGCACAGCCGTGGAGATGCTCAGGCGTCCGTCATCTTGGAAAGTCGGGTCTAGGGCACCGGACTCCGTGTAGCGCGCAAAGGCAAAGTTGTATCGTCCGTCCGGGCCGCAGTTGTTGCTGTCGCAGGCGCCGCCTGCCACGACGATGCGATCGTCCGGGAGGATTGCCAAGTCCCGGGCGATGTCATCGGAGGGGCCGATGGGTGTCAGCGTCCAGCCATTCTCATCGAATGTCACGTCGAAACGCCCGTCCGTCAGCATGCGGGCAGTGAAAAACTCACGATTGCCCGCCGTGTTTTCCGCCCATCCTGTCAGGACGATCCGACCCTTGCTATCGAGCGCCACCGCTTCGATCGCGGCATCTCCGGGCAGTCCGGTCACCATGACCTTGCCGTCTGCAGTCGATCCAAACTCCGGGTCGGGCGCCCCATTGGGAAGCAAGCGCGCGAGTGCCGGTACCATGCTCCCGTCGCTGCGGATGACGTAGCCGGCCAGCAGTACGCGACCTGCCGCATCGACCGTCACGCTGGTTGCCGTCTCGCCAATGTGCGTGGCGGAAAATACCACTTGGGCCTTGCCGTCCGTCGCAAAGGTCGTGTCAAGGTTGCCGTTGCTCAGGTAGCGCAGTGCAGAAAAGCGCTGTGCCTCGGTGACGTCGGCAGTGCCAGCGAGTATGACCCGTTCATCGGATGTCATGGCCGCGGCCAGTGCTACATCGTCTCCGGCACTGAATGAGGTGGTCTGTATGCCATTGCTGCCGAAGGTCTGGTCGAGCATGCCGGACGTGGATGCATGCAGCGGACCGGCAAAGGCCGAGGCCACGGCGAGGCCCAGCAGGGCGCGTTTGAATGTGATTTTGCGACTCATGACGACTTGGCACTCCTTGGCAGGGGCGGTCAGCCCCGAGTTTTCATCGTTAAACCAGATCCCGTTTCGGCCCAGGCGATCATCCATTCGGTCGATCAGCGGCCGGCCCTGACTGACCGATCCGAGATAGTCCGATCCGACAGCCAGAGCTACTGCGATCAGCGCAGAATAGCCCAAAGTCTAGCAGCTTGCAGGTCGATGTTGGCAGGGTACCCGCCCATGTCCCCCGCTTTGGTGGGTGCGGGCCATCTGTCCAGCGTTGCATCCCGGCGGGCGTTGAGGGGGCGAGCATCTGTCTCTGCGTCACGCCCGCCCTCCCGGGAACGCGTGTCGCACGAGCAACAATGGTAGACTTTTGCGCTGGATTCCACTCATTAGATCGAGATCGGCTCGGCGCAATCAGCTTTAACTCATGTGCAAAGGCATTATTCTCGCCGGCGGGACCGGCACCCGTCTCTATCCGCTCAGTCGGGCTGTCAGCAAGCAGCTGATGCCCGTCTACGACAAGCCGATGATTTACTACCCGCTGGCCACCCTGATGCGGGCGGGAATCCGGGAAGTGCTGATCATCACTACGCCCGAGGATCAGCCGGCTTTCATCAACCTGCTCGGTGACGGAGCGCAGTGGGGGCTGTCGATCGAATACGCCGTCCAGCCGCGGCCGGAGGGCCTGGCTCAGGCGTTTTTGCTGGGACGGGACTTTATTGGGGCCGATCGGGTCTCGCTGATTCTCGGGGACAATATCTTTTATGGCGAGGGGCTTGGCGACCAGTTGCAGGCAGCGGCAGAGCAGGATCACGGTGCCACGGTGTTTGCCTACTACGTCGATGACCCCAGTCGCTACGGCGTGGTCGAGTTCGACTCGGCAGGAAGGGCCGCGTACATCGAGGAAAAGCCCCAGCAGCCGCGGTCGAATTACGCAGTAACCGGCCTGTACTTCTACGACAACAAGGTGGTGGACATCGCGGAGGACATCCGTCCCTCCGCTCGGGGCGAGCTCGAGATCACCGACGTGAACCGCCGTTACCTCGACGCTGGCGACCTGACAGTGCAGGCCCTTGGCCGCGGCACGGCCTGGCTGGATACCGGCACCCATGATTCGCTGCTCGATGCGGCGCAGTTTGTCAAAGTGGTCGAGGCACGCCAGGGGCTCAAGATCGCCTGCCCGGAGGAAGTCGCCTGGCGCATGGGCTACATCGACGACGCCCAGCTCGAGGCATTGGCCGAACCGCTGCGCAAGAGCGGCTACGGTGCCTACCTGCTCAAGATTCTGAAAAACGACGTCTTCGCATGAACATCCTGCCGACTGACATTCCGGACGTGTGCATTATCGAGCCCAAGGTCTTCGGTGACCATCGCGGCTTTTTCATGGAAAGCTGGAATCGGCAGCGTTTTGCCGAGGCCGGGCTGGACCTGGACTTCGTGCAGGACAACCACAGCCGCTCGGGCCAGGGCACGCTCCGGGGCCTGCATTACCAGATCAGGCAGGCGCAGGGCAAACTCGTGCGCGTGACTGCCGGCCGGGTGCTCGACGTGGCCGTGGATCTGCGTCGAGGCGCGCCCACCTTCGGCCAGTGGGTCGGCGTCGAGCTGTCGGACGAGAATCACCGGATGCTGTGGGTGCCCGCCGGATTCGCGCACGGCTTTTGCGTGCTGTCCGAAACGGCCGACTTCCAGTACAAGTGCACCGACTACTATGCCCCGGAACACGAGCGCTGCATCCGCTGGGATGATCCTCAGCTGGCGATCGACTGGCGCCTGCCCCCGGGCGTGACGCCCCTGCTGTCCGACAAGGATCGCGCGGGCGTCGCCTTCGGGGACGCGGAGGTCTACGAATGACCTGCGTGCTGGTCACCGGCGCCGGCGGGCAGCTGGGTCAGGCATTGCAGGCCGAGTGCCCCGCCGACGTGAACCTGGTGGCCCTGACCGCGGCTCAGCTGGATATCACGGACGCCGAGGCGGTCATCCGAGCGCTGGAAGTCCACCGGCCCGAGGCCGTGATCAATGCGGCCGCGTACACCGCGGTCGACCGGGCCGAGCAGGAACCGGAGCGGGCGGAGGCAATCAATGGCCAGGGCGTGGCGCACCTGGCCGCTGCCTGCGACCGGATCGGGGCGCGCCTGCTACAGGTCTCGACCGATTTTGTCTTTGACGGGAATCGGGGGCGGCCCTGTCGGCCCGATGATCCGACCGTGCCGCTGAATGCCTACGGGCGCAGCAAGCTGGCTGGGGAGCGCGCCGCGGCGGCGATGGACCCGGAGCAGTACCTGATCATGCGCACCGCCTGGCTCTATGCCCCCGGAGGGCAAAACTTTGTCACGACCATGCTGCGGCTGATGTCCGAGCGTGACCGACTCGCCGTGGTCTGTGACCAGTTCGGTACGCCAACCAGCGCCAGGGGGCTGGCCCGGGCCCTGTGGCGGGCGCTTGAGCGCCGGCTGCAGGGCGTGCATCACTGGACCGATGCCGGCGTGGCCAGCTGGTATGACTTTGCCGTGGCCATCCACGAGCTTGGCCGGGCGCAGGGGCTGCTGACGCGGAATGTGCGGATTGACCCGATTCCGGCATCGGACTACCCGACCCCGGCGACCCGCCCGGGGTTTGCGGTGCTGGAAAAGAATCAGACCTGGGCGGCGCTGGACATCCCCCCGCAGCACTGGCGAAGTGCTCTGGATGAGGCGTTGGCGCAGTGGCCGAGGTCATGACAGGAACAAGCAACATGAGCAATACCCATTGTCCCGAGCGCCTGCTCGTTACCGGCGGAGCCGGGTTCATCGGCTGCAACTTCGTGCATCACTGGCTCGGCCAGCACCCCGAGGCGCGCGTGGTGGTTCTTGATGCGCTGACCTATGCCGGCAGCCGCGACAACCTGGCGCCCGTCGTGGCGCACCCGGGGTTGCGCTTCGTGCATGGCGACATTCGGGACCAGGATCTCGTGGAACAACTGCTTCGCGAGGAATCCCTCGACACCATCGTTCACTTCGCGGCGGAAAGCCACGTCGACCGGTCCATTGCTGGGCCGGATGCCTTTATCGAAACGAACGTGATCGGCACCCATGCGTTGCTCAAGGCCGCCCGCGCCGTGTGGCTGGATGACCCGGCCACCCGACGGCCGGCGCATCGGTTCCACCATGTGTCGACGGACGAGGTCTACGGCTCGCTCGGCCCGGATGATCCGCCCTTCACCGAAACCACCCCCTACGCGCCCAACTCGCCCTATTCGGCCAGCAAGGCGGCCTCCGACCACCTGGTTCGTGCCTATCACCATACCTACGGGCTCAGGACCACCATCAGCAATTGCTCCAACAACTACGGGCCGTACCACTACCCTGAAAAACTCATCCCCCTGGCCATCACCCGGCTTCTGACCGGTGGAGAGGTTCCCGTCTACGGGGACGGGCTCAATGTCCGCGACTGGCTGCACGTGTCCGATCACTGCCGCGGAATCGAGAAAATCCTGTCCCATGGTCAGGTGGGCGAGGTCTACAATATCGGCGGCAATCAGGAGCGAACCAACCGGGAAATCATCGACACGCTCTGCCGCATCGTCGACGGGTTGTTCGCCGATAACCCCGAGCTGGCTCGCCGCTATCCCGACGCCTGGCCCGCGCGCGGCCAGTCCTGCCAAGAGGCCGTCACCTTTGTCGATGACCGGCCGGGACATGATCGGCGGTACGCCATTGATGCCACGCGGATGAGCGAGGAGCTCGGGTTCGTCGCCAGTGGAGGATTTGACGATCACGTTCTCGATACCTTGACCTGGTTTGTCGAGAACAAGCCATGGTGGACTGCCCGCATGGTCT
This sequence comes from Halothiobacillaceae bacterium, assembly GCA_049974825.1. Lineage (GTDB taxonomy): Bacteria > Pseudomonadota > Gammaproteobacteria > Halothiobacillales > Halothiobacillaceae > JBKHDT01. The sequence goes on from JBNGDJ010000014.1 coordinate 14,496, forward strand.
CTCAGGGGTGAAGGGTTTTCAGTGTTGTTGATGCGAACCGATCGAGAGTGCGATTCATGAACATGGAGGCGCCTGATCGCCCGTTGCTGGGACAGTTGTTGCTTCAGGCCGGCAAGATTTCTGCGCGGGATCTGGAGCGGGCACTGCTTGCGCAGGCGCAGATGGGTGATCTCATTGGCCGGGTTCTGGTGAAACTGGGTCTGGTTTCGGAACTTGATGTGGCGACAGCGCTCTCCCGGCAGCTGGAAGTGCCTCTGATCCATGGTGATGCGCTGAAGGAGCGAGCGGTCCTCGATGAACGTATCCGCTCGGAGTTCCTTCGTGCCAACCGGGTCATCCCGTTGGGAGAGCAGGATGGAGTTCTGGATGTCGTCATGGCCTCGCCGAACGACGACTATCTCCTGAAGGCGCTCGCTCTGGCTACAGGCGACTCGGTTAAAGCCTGCGTCGGGCCGGAAAGTGAGATTGATGCCGTCCTGGATACCTTGCTGGAGCCGGAGGATGCGATCGAGGATGCCGACAACTTCGCCCTGGCGAGGGATGATGAGTTTCTGGAGCATCTGCGTGACCTGGCAACCGAGGCCCCGGTTATCCGGCTCGTCAGTGACCTGTTTGTCAAGGCGATTGACTTGGGCGCCTCGGATGTTCACCTCGAACCCCTTGAGGCCGAAGTACAGGCGCGGTTTCGGGTTGACGGCGTTCTCGTCGACGGCGGCGTTCACATTGGGCCCGAGTTGCTGGCTGCGGTCGTTTCTCGCATCAAGCTACTCGCGCGACTGAATATTGCCGAACGTCGCCTGCCGCAGGATGGTCGGATACGAACCCGGGTCAAGGGGCATGAGCTGGACCTTCGTGTCTCGACGATACCGACGGTGCATGGGGAGAGTGTCGTGATGCGGGTGCTCGATCGCAGCAGCACCCGTCTGGATCTCGATGGGATGGGCTTTCACCCGGAAAATCTGGACCGTTTTCAGGCTCTTTTGGGTCGACCGCACGGCATTCTGCTGGTCACCGGGCCGACCGGCTCGGGCAAGACCACCACGCTGTATGCCTCGCTTGGCCAGATTGATATTGAGCGGCTCAAGGTGCTGACCGTGGAAGATCCTGTGGAGTATCAACTCGAAGGGATCAACCAGATTCAGGTACATCCGGAGATCGAACTGACCTTTGCGCGGGCCTTGCGTGCCATCCTGCGCCAGGATCCGGACGTGGTGATGGTCGGGGAGATGCGTGATTCTGAAACGGCGCAAATTGCGGTTCAGGCCGCGCTTACGGGCCATCTTGTCCTTTCGACGTTGCATACGAATACGGCTGCCGGAGCCATCGTGCGACTCGAGGACATGGGCGTGGAACGCTACCTCATTACTTCTTCGGTGATTGGTGTTCTTGCCCAGCGGCTGGTGCGCCGGCTTTGTCCGGACTGCAAGGTTCCCCTCGAGGTGACCGAGGCACACGCCAGCGATCTGCCCGCCATTCGGGGTTTCCTTCAGCCGGGTGATCGGATCTACCGGCAGGGTGCGGGTTGTCCGCGATGCAAGCAGACGGGCTACTCGGGTCGCATGGCGATTCATGAACTGCTGGAGATCAGTGGACCTCTTCACCAGGCAGTCATCGAGGGGCAGGATGCGCGCAGCCTGCATGAGCTGGCAAAAAGGGAAGGCATGAAAAGCCTGTTCGAGGACGGTTTGCGCAAGGTGGCGAGCGGGGACACTTCTCTCGATGAGATTCTGCGTGTGACCCGCGAGCGGGACCAGGATGAGTAACCAGTTTGCTTACGTCGCGGCGAACCGGGCAGGCTCGCTTGAGCGCGGGCAGCTTGAGGCGCGGTCACGTGATGAGGCCGTCACGGTATTGCGGCAGCGTGGACTGAGGCCGGTTCGAGTAGAACGTGTCGAAGGCGGGCATGAGACGGCCTCCGGCGGTCGCCGGGCTCATCGGGTGCCCGCGCAGGCAGTCTTGAGTTTCACCGCGGAGCTGGCCGTGTTGCTCCGTGCCGGCATGCCGATCGACCGGAGTTTGAAGCTCATGACGTCGCGTCGTTCGCGCAATGCTCTGTCGGACGTGTTGGCAGGAGTGCTGGAGGATATCAAGAGCGGACGCACCTTCAGTGACAGTCTTGGGCAGTATCCGAGCGTTTTCGGTCCGTTCTACATCAGTCTTGTTCGGGCCGGGGAGGCCTCGGGAGGGCTTGCCGAAGCCTTGGGAGAGCTTGCCACCTATTTGCAGCGCATTCAGGGTGTTCGCTCCAGCATTACCTCGGCCATGGTCTACCCCGCCATCCTGCTGGTGATTGCCCTGCTGTCTCTTGTGCTGATGCTGGGGTTCGTCGTGCCCCAGTTTGAGGAGCTGTTCCGCGATCTTGGAGAGGGGCTGCCGCTAAGCACCCAGGTGGTGATGGATCTGGGCGACTGGGTCGCGCAAAATTGGTGGGCGCTTCCCCTGGCGATCATCGTGCTTGCCGTTGGGGGGCAGCGAATAATCCGCAGCCGCTCGGGGCGTTCTGTAGCGGACCGCGCCCTGTTGTCCCTGCCGGTGGTTGGTACCGTGTTCTTCCGTTACCAGCTCGCTCGTTTCCTGCGCACTTTTGGAACCCTGTTGAAATCCGGTGTTCCCATGCTCGATGCGGTGCGTATTGCCAGCGACACGGTCGAGAATGTCGAGGTCGCCCGGATGCTGGAAGGTCTGTCCGGAGGCATCAAGTCAGGCCGGCGGGTCAGCCATGTTCTGGAACAGGAGGCCCGCATGCCAGACGTCGTGATCCACATGATCGGCGTGGGCGAGGAGAGCGGCCGTCTGGACCAGATGCTGCTTGAACTCTCCGAAATGCTCGACCAGCAGGTTCAGCAGGGGGTCAAGCGCGCACTGACCTTGCTTGAGCCCGTGTTGATCCTCGTGCTCGGGGGGCTGATCGCGCTCATTATTATTTCGATCCTTCTTGGGGTGCTCTCGGTGAACGACCTCGTCGCCTGATCGTCCCGGAGGGTTTTTGGTCTATCTGGCGTCGAAAGCAGACATTTTCCGAAAGGGGCGATTCGCAAGCGTCCCGCAAACAAATTTGTGAGGTAATTCATTGAAAATCATGAAAGAAACGGTTTTTGTTCACCGAATCAGAGGTTTTACGCTAGTCGAGCTGTTGGTGGTTCTGGCGATTCTGGCGCTGCTGGCCGGACTGGTCGGGCCACAGGTGCTTGACCGGTTGGGTGGGGCCAAGGGCAAGACTGCCGAAGTGCAAATTTCCGATCTGGAGCAGGCCTTGGAAATGTACAAGCTTGACGTGGGCCGGTTCCCCAGCAAGGAGCAGGGACTTGAGGCGCTGGTCAAGCAGCCTGAAAACGTCAACGGCTGGAATGGCCCTTACCTGCGACGAGATTCCGTTCCCCTTGATCCCTGGAACAATCCTTATCAGTACCGGATCCCCGGTGAGCATGGTGCGATCGACATTTTCTCGCTCGGGGCGGACGGAGCGCCGGGTGGTGAAGGTGAGAACGCAGACATCGGCAACTGGTAAGCCCCGCGAAGGTGCGTGTTGGTTCAGGACCTTGACGCCTGTGCCTTGGATGAGCGGTTCTGTTCGCGGTTTCACCCTGGTCGAGATGCTTGTCGTCCTGGCGCTCATGGCGGGTCTGGTGGCGCTGGTGCCCGGCGCCTACGGAAAGTTGCAAGAGAGCATGGCCTGGCGAGCGGCGGTGAAGGAAGTTCACGCGGCCATTCGTGATGCACGTCAGGAAGCGATGCACACCGGGGTTCCGACGGCGTTTGAGGTGTTGCCGGCGACGGGCGCCTTTCGGGTGGAAAACCTCCGCGGCGAACGTCTCCCCGAAAGCACAAGGGTCGAAATGCAGGTGGCCGCGGAATTCATGCGGGAAGACTGGGGGCGGATTGTCTTTTATCCCGATGGCAGCGCATCAGGCGGGACGCTCATTCTCTGGCGTGCGCGGGGCGATGGCGTGTTTTTCGAGGTGGACTGGTTGCTCGGGCGCGTCACCCATGGAAGCGTTACTGAAACCGAGGGTACCTGATGCGCAGACAGCTGGGCTTGTCGCTTCTTGAGGTGCTGGTTGCCTTGACGATTCTCTCGTTTTCGCTGGTGGCCATCTATCAGTTTCAGGCCTCGAGCATGAGATCCGTTGCCGGGATTGAGCAGCGTGTTTACGCGCTGGAGCTTGCCAATTCCCTGTTGGAACGACACCGATTCGTGCCTCCCGGGGGGCTGGAGGTCAGCGGAGCAACCGAAGGGGATGGCGGGTTCGAGTGGGTGATCCGGTCCCGCCTGGCAGTCGAGTACTCGACAACTGAAACTTCCGTTTATCGTGTCACGGTCGTTGTTCGGTCCAAGAAAGGTCAGGGGTCTCTCGCTGAACTGGTCAGTTATGTACCCGAAGTGCGTCCATCGTAAATATGGCCGTAGAGGCGCAAGCCCGGCGAAACCATTGCACAAGCGATTATCGGCCGGGTTTACGCTGGTTGAGGTGCTGGTCGCGATGGCGGTCCTGTCGTTGATCATCGTGGCGCTGGCAGGTGTCATGCGGACAACTTCGGGAACCCTTGAGCGCGTGGAAGATGCCGTGCAGCGAACGGAGAATATCCGCGCCGTCGCCAGGTTCCTGCGCGGGAGCCTCTCCCAGGCGCGCAATCTGCTTGTGGACACCGGGGAGGGCGGGCAGCGACTGCATTTTTTCAGTGATGGCCAGAGCATCGAATGGATCGCCCCCCTGCCGCATGCGCACCCCTTTGGCGGAATGCACGTGCACCGGATATCTCTGGTGGGTTCCGAACTGCGGTTCCAGTCGGTGCCATATGAACTCGGCGGTGGATTGATTGACTGGACGCAGGTCGAGTCGCGGCAGTTGCTTGATGAAGTGGCTTTTTGGGAGGTCCGCTGTGAATATGTCGATGAAGCACGGCGTCACGTGGACGAGACTTGCGCTCGGGGGCGGATGCCTGACGCCGTGAGCATTCGCGTCGCCCACGCCGGGCGTTATTGGCCGGAGTTGATTGTTGGGGTCCGCCAGTGACCGGGGCAGGATGGCCACCTTACCGGCGGACTCGCGGGTTGGCGCTGATCATGGTGCTGTGGATCATCGCGGCGTTAACCCTGTTGTCGGCCTCGCTTGCCGTTTTCCTGAAGGCGGAGGTCCGGACGGGGCAGCAGGCAGCAGAGTCAGCCCGCATGAGTGCGCTGGCCGATGGCGTGCTCACGATTCTGGCTGCGGAGCAGATGGTGGCCGAGGAAAAAGGCTACCGTCGTATCAGCCGGGTCGGTCGGCTTGAGGGAGTCGCGTACTGGGTGGAATGGACTCCGGTCGCCGGACTCGTGGACTTGAACATGGCATCCAGGGAACTCCTGGCCGCAATGCTCGCAGGCATGGGAGGGCTTGAGCCGGCGCAGGCAGTTGCACTGGCGGGCCGGATCGTGGCCTGGCGGAGTCGTCCCGGGGACAGGGCAGAGGCTTCACGCCTGCGCCGTCATTTTCAGGATCTTGGGGCACGGCAGAGGCCTTCTTTCGAGCCCTTTCAGCATGTTGTCGAGTTGCGCCTGGTCCCTGGTGTGGGCTCGGGGTTGTACGAGCGTCTGCGTCGTTACGTGACGGTTGAAAGTGGAACCCCGAGCGTGAATGCCGAGCTGGCCCCATCCGGATTGGTGGCGGGGGTCAATCGGGGCTGGACAGCAGTCTCCCCGGCATTTGCCGGGGAGACTGACCCCGAGCTGTTTGCAGGCGGATCTGCCGGGCAGCAGTTTCAGCTGGTCGTGCAACTTGGCGAGGCGCCATACTGGGAGCGGGTTTATCGGGTAGAGCTTCGGCCGGAAGAGCGCGCGGGCAACTTGTACCCGTGGCGGATCCGCGCGGCTGAGCCGATCAGGCGAGTACAGAATCGGAGTGGACAAGGCGAATGGGTCGATCGGTGACGGAACGCTTCTCGGACAGGCTTGGCGGGTTGTCAGAGTCTCTGGGCAAGGTGCGCGAATGGTGGTCGGAAATTGCGAACTCGCGGGTTTTTGCTTACCTGCGGGGTAGCCATCCACTCTGCATGCGGTATCCAGACGGTCGTTGTCTGATTTTCAGGGCGGGCCAGCTGGCTGCATCGACCAATTGCCGTTTCGACCGGGCCCGATATCGGGCCATGATGGTGCCGGACTCTCTGGTTCTGGAGCGAGACATCCCGATCCCGCCAAGCCTGACACACGATCAGTTGCTGGAAATGCTGGCCTTTGACGTGTTAAGCAACAGCCCGTTTCCGGAGGATGATACGGTCTGGGGCTATGCCCCGCAGGGGCGGGGGCGTGTGCATCTGACAATTGCCTCGCGCACTCATCTTGGTGTCTGGCTGGAGAAGCAGGCGATCGGGGATGTCGAGCGCCTGGAAGTTTGGGCAGGAAGTGCGCGACCGGTTCGCCTTCGGGGCCTTGGCAGTGAGCGTCGGATGATCAGTGAAAGGCGCTGGGCACAGGCCAACGTCGTTGCTTTGATCGCCCTGGTGGGTGTTCTTTGTCTGGCCGCTGTTCTTCCTGTGTACCAAAAGTGGAGCGAGCTCAAGCTTTACGAAAGAGCTTCTGAGAGGCTGGCTGGTCAGTCGAGTGAAATCGTTCAAGCGCGGGAGGAACTGAGTCATGCCGTCGCGCGCATTGATGCCGCCCGGCAGTGGTTTGGCGAGCCAGTCGCCCCGGCCTGGCTTTTGCCTCGACTCACTGAATTGCTTCCTGATCACACGATGGTTGAACGCATGGAGGTCGATGATGGTCGTGTCAGCCTGCAAGGGCAAAGTGAAAATGCAGGTGCGCTGCCGGCCATCCTTGGCCGGGAACCTCGGTTCCGGGATATCCGGATGCCCCGAGCGATTTCGAGGGACGCTCGCACCGGGCGGGAACGTTACGTGATTGAATTTTCGATTGATTCGGAGGAGCGCTCGTGAGTCGTGGTGCCTGGGGGCTGCTGGCGGGCCTGATTGCACTCGTCATGTCGGGCTTTGCCCTGGGTGCCTGGTGGCTGCACGATCGCCACGCGACCTATGAGTGGCTTATCGATCGCGAGGAACAGCGCATTGCCCGGCTGATGGGGTACATCGAGGTGAGAGACGAGATTGCCGAGGCGCGGGAGCAGGCGCAAGCGGTCATTGGTGGCCTTGGCGTGGTTTCCGACGAGGATGCCGGGGCCGTTGGGGGCGCCCTCCAGCAGGATGTGCGCCAGCAAGCGATTGAGACCGGCCTGTCCGTGGTCCGAAGCCAGCTTTTGCCTCCAGTGCAGGAACAGGACCTGAACCTTGTTTCCGTCGAAATGGTACTGACGGGCAATCTGGAGGCGGTACACGTCTTCCTGGGGCGACTGGCACAGTTCCGGCCGCGTCTCAAGCTTGACGCACTATCCATCTCCTCGAATGGGTCGCCGGATGAAGTCCGAAACCAGATGCTTGGGGTGACGTTGCGGGTATCAATGATTCACTGGAGTCGGGAATGATCTGGCGGGCCGTGATCCTCTGGGGCGTTTTCTGCCTTGCATCGCTTGCTCTTGCCGCGGCGTGGTACACTTCCGGCCCGTCCGTGTTTGCCGTGGATGCCCGGCTCCCAGAACTGGTGGCGGTCGAGGCGCGGCCTGGCCTGGGCGGCGCTTTTGACGACCGGGATGGTGAAAGTCTGGATGTCGTGACTTCCCGTCCCCTGTTCTGGGTGTCACGGAAGCCGCTCACCGATTCGCCCGAGCCTTCTGCGCCTGAACCGCAGGTAGAGGATGACCCGGGCACCGAAGGATACGCATTGATCGGCGTGCTTTACGATGGGGAAGAGCCCGTGGTGGTGTTGCGTACCCCGGATGGTCGTGTGATCCGTCGAGGCCACGGTGATCGCATCGGCGCATTGACGATCGACCATGTCGAGCCCGACGCGGTTCGATTCGTGTCCGGGCAAGGCGATGACTCCTGGCTGAGAGTTCGCGCCTATCGATTGCATGCCACCCCGGCTGAAAAGGAGTAGGGCATCTCGAAAAACCTTTCGAGGTGCCCTTTGGGGCAGGGATGCCCCAACGCATCAAGCGCGCAAGCGATTGAAATTGCGTGAGTCATTCGCGGGTCTCCCGCGAATGACGACCTCGAAAAACCACAGGGAAGTGGTTTTTCGAGGCTCCCAGTAAGGGGTGTTGGTCCAGGTGCCTGCAGTGTACAGTCCTACCCGGTTCTTCGAACCATGTCGTTTCGAGTCAGGGCAGCGGATGGAGCTGGTGCAATCCGGCTTTTATCGCCCTGGAACCCCCGGATTGCTGACGAGCCGAGACGGGGCAAGTCCCTGTACAGCCCAAGCCTGAATTGATGCGAATGAACTTGACTCGAAAATTCAAAATTCTTCCCTTCGTCGTTTCGCTGGCGATCCTGGTCCTTCAGGGCTGCGCGTCCACCGATGTGTCCCGGTTCGAGGGCTTGCCGCCGACCAATGCGCCGGATCGGACGTCTCCCGATGTCGGCCCTGACTCGAACGATGAGGCGGCCGAAGAGGAGGCGAGACCGCAGGCACGCATCTTTCGGGGAAACGATCGTTTCCTCAGCGAATCTGCCGACGACCGGCCCGAGGTTCGTCTGACTGGTGATGCCGTCTCGCTCAACTTCGAGCGCGTACCGCTGGAGGAGGTGGTGCACGCGATTCTGGGCGACGTGCTCGATCTTGATTACGCAATCAGCCAACCACTTCCTGGTGAGGTTTCGCTGCGGACACAGCGTCCCATTGACCGTGCGAGCCTGCTGACGGTCCTGGAAACGACCCTTCAGAACAATGGCCTGGTCCTCGTGCGTGATCCCGACGGGGTTTATCAGGTCGGTTCGCCCGAGGCGCTCAAGTCACTCGCTCCAAGCAACGTCCGTACCGGCAACATTCCGGCGGGGTTCGGCAATCTTATTGTTCCGCTCCAGTATGTCGGTGCGGAGGAAATGGCGCGTATCCTGCGCTCGATGGCGTCCAAGGAGGCTGTCACGCTGGTTGACCCGGTGCGCAACCTGCTGGTGCTGACGGGCACCGGCGGGCAGCTTGAAAGCTGGAGCGAGATTGTCGCGAGCTTTGACGTGGATCTCATGGCGGGCATGTCCGTCGGCGTTTTTCCTGTCGAGTACGCAAATGTTCTCGAGGTGAACGACGCCCTGTCCCTGCTGATTGGCGATTCCACCGCCGGGGAAGGTCAGTCGGCCGGCGGGCCGCTTCGCGGCATGATCCGGGTCATTCCCCTTGAGCGCCTGAACAGCCTGCTTGTGGTAACGCCTCGGGCACACCTTCTGGATCGGGTCTCGCAGTGGATCGCACGGCTCGACGTCCCGGAAGACAACGCCTTTGAAACACAGCTCTTCGTCTACCCTGTTCAGAATGGGCAGGCCTCGCATTTGGCAGCACTGCTGAGCAGTCTCTTCGAGGGCGGCGGATCCGGCAGCCGGACCGAATCGCCCTCCCGCCCGGCAGCGCGCCAGGTCGCGCCGGGCCTAGAGCCGGTCAACTTGGACTCCGGCAACCAGGACTCCGACGGCGCTGCAGAAGCCCCCAGCATGGGCGACTCCCTGCCGGACACTTCGCCCCGAGATTCGACCGCCGCGCAGACAAGTTCGATCGGGCTGGGCCGCGGTGTTCGGGTCGTTGCCGACGAACGGAACAACGCCTTGCTGATCATGGCGAACCGCCGGGATTACCGTCGGATTCAGGATGCGCTGCGCAAGCTGGACGTCTCGCCCACCCAAGTGTTGATCGAGGCGAGCATTATCGAGGTCACTTTGACCGGTGCGTTCAAGTTTGGCCTGGAATGGTACTTCTCCGGGGCGATCGGTTCCCGGACCGGAGAGGGCCTGCTTAACATGAACTCGGAGGGCGGGATCGGGCCCCAGCAGCCGGGTCTTTCCTACTCCGTGCTCGGGCAGGGGGGGCAAATCCGGGCCGTGCTGAACACGCTGGCGCAGGACTCCCGGCTGCGCGTGCTTTCGAATCCGAGTCTCCTGGTCCTCGATAACCACACCGCGACCATCCACGTGGGGGATCAGCAGCCGGTGCAGACCGGCGAGACCATTGTCGACAACACCCGCAGCTTCTCGATCGAATACAAGGACACGGGGGTCATGCTGTCGGTGACGCCCTCGGTCAATGCCGGGGGGCTGGTGAACATGCAGGTCAAACAGACGGTGACTGATGTCGGCACGGTCGACACGGCAACGCGTCAGCGCTCCTTCCTGCAACGGCAGATCAGTAGTCAGGTTGCCGTGCGCTCCGGCGAAAGCATCGTCCTCGGTGGGCTTATACGCGACAACAAGACCACCTCCCGTGGCGGTGTCCCCGGCTTGTACAACCTCCCGGTTGTGGGTCCCTTGTTCGGCACCACGGACGACAGCAGCGAAAGAACCGAACTCCTGGTTGTGCTTACCCCGCGCGTGGTCACCAACGATGCGGAACTGCGTGCGGTCAGCGAGGAAATCCGTCAGCGCATGAAAGGGCTTCATGCCTTTCCGGATCGCGAATCCCCCAGCGCGGAAACCGATGACCAGAAGCGTGATTCGGGGGCAGGTGATCAATGAATGAGCCCAACCTTGACATGGCTGACGTATCCGATCGAATTCACGCCACGGTGTTGATCCCCGTCAAGAACGGGGGTGATCTCTTTGTGCGCGTGCTCGAGCGGGTCATGACCCAAGAGACACCCTGGCCTTACGAGGTGTTGGTGATCGACTCCGGTTCGCGGGACGGGTCGGTCGACGTGGCAAAAAACCTCGGGGCACGGGTTGTGGAAATTGCCCCGCAGGATTTTGGGCATGGCAAAACGCGCAACCTCGGCGTCAGCCTGGCTCAGGGTGACTATGTGGCGGTGCTCACGCATGATGCCCTGCCTGTCGACGAGCACTGGCTGAAGAACCTCGTCGAAGCGACCTCATCGGCGCCGGATGTCGCCGGCGCTTTTGGACGGCATTTGGCCTACGATCACGCGTCCATCGTGACCCGCCAAGAGCTCAAGGTGCATTTTGCGGGGTTCGGTGATTCTCAGAAAACCTTCCGGCTTGATGACCCTGAGCGCTATCAATGTGACGAGGGATATCGGCAGTTCCTGCATTTCTTTTCGGACAACAATGCCTGCCTCAGACGGGAAGTCTGGCGCCAGTTTCCCTATCCCGAGGTCGATTTCGCGGAGGATCAGGCCTGGGCCAAGCAGGTCATTGAAGCGGGCTTTGCCAAGGTCTACGTCCCGGAGGCTGCCGTCTACCATTCGCATGATTTTGGTTTTGTTGAGACCGGGCGTCGCGCCTACGACGAGGCGCGTGCCTTGAACCGATTGTTCGGCTACCGGCTCGTGCGCGGACCGTTTCAGGGCATGAAGTCGTGGGCCGGCTTGAGTGCCCGCAACGTGCTTTGGATTATCAGGGCGGATGCGCCCCTTGGGCGCAAGCTGCGTCAGGCGCTTGCAGTACCTTTCCTGATGGGTGCCAAGATTGTCGGTCTGTTTCTCGGAGAGCGTGAGGATCGACTGCCCGACTGGCTGGTGGGACGCGCATCCCGTGACCGGGCGCTTCAGAAACAAGGCTGACTCATCAGGTCCCGAAATGCCGGCACAAAGCGCGTGGCATGCCCGTCGTGGCCGCTGACAACATAAGGATTCCCCCTGACCCATGTTTGATCGTCTTACGCGCGCGTTCGGTTACGCCCTGTGGCAGAACGGTTTCTTTGGTGCCTTGAAGGCGACCTTTCGCTGGTTTCTTCAGAAGCTGCGTCTGTCCGGGTACGAATCCGCGTTGAGCACGCTTGGCAAGCGGGATTTGCTCGAGTCCTACGGTCGGGTTCTCCAGGAGCCGGTCCCGCCATTGTCCTGCCTGCCGACCGAAGCGCACAGACGGGTTCTTTGGGTGATTCCGCCGTTTTCGGTCGGCAGTGGCGGGCACCTGAACATCTTTCGCATGGTCCGCATGCTTGAGGAGCGGGGCTTTCAGTGCCTCATCAGCGTGGATGGAGCACATGTGACCGCGACGGCAGAAGAGTTGAGGGCGCAGATCCGTCAGCATTTTGTCGCGGTCGATGCCGAGGTTATCGTCGGTGTCGATGATGCCCCCCCGGTAGCCTTTGCATTCGCCACATCATGGACCACGGCGTACACGGTTGCGGCGTTCGAACGCGTGGTCCATCGCCTGTATTTCGTGCAGGACTTCGAACCGCTTTTCTACCCGGCCGGCAGCGAGTATTTCATGGCCGAGCGGACCTATCGGTTTGGCCTGACGGCAGTGACGGCGGGTGACTGGCTTGCCGAGAAACTGGCCGCGGAATTCGGGATGCAGACCCGCGCAATCGGGTTTTCCTTCGACAAGGACCGGTATCGGCCGCTCCCCCGCAGGGATGGTGATGGCAAGAGACGGGTTTTCTTCTACGCGCGGCACGTCACGCCGCGCCGCGGGTTCGAGATGGGCATCCTGGTGCTGACACTGCTTTGGCAAAGGCATCCGGATCTTGAGTTCATTCTCGCCGGCTGGGACTCGGACGAGTTCATGATTCCCTTTCCGCACCTGAATGCCGGCGTGGTCGGGCTTGACGATCTCCCGGGACTGTATGCCGAATGCGATGCGGCCCTGGTTCTTTCCTTTACCAACCTTTCTCTGTTGCCGCTTGAATTGATGGCCTGCGGTTGCCCAGTGGTGTCCAACCGGGGCGCCAACGTCGAATGGCTTCTGCGCGATGAGGACAACGCCCTGCTCTGCGATCCCGTGCCCGCAGCACTGGCCGAGGCGCTGTCGCGGCTGCTGCATGATTCCGAGCTGCGAGAGCGGTTGATCGCTGGTGGCCTGCGCGCTGCCGCATCGACCAGCTGGGATGCCGAGGGTGATCGCGTGAAAGACTTGCTGGATCAGCTTCCGGTTACGGAGTGTGCCTGATGCCGGTGGTCGGGCGCGTTTTCTGGATGTGGCTCAAGCGCGACATCAAGTCGCGCTACGTTGGTTCCTTTGGTGGGCTTGCCTGGGCGGTGCTCGCGCCGCTGTTCACGATCCTGCTGTTCTACGTCCTGTTCTCGAAGATCTTCCTGGTCAAGGTGCCCGAGATCGCGAGCGAAGCGGGTTTCTTCTACTACCTGCTGGCCGGCATACTGCCCTGGCTGGCGATTTCTGAAGGACTTTCGCGCGGAACGGGCGTGATTGTTGCGCACGAGCAGTTCCTCCAAAAGCAGGCGTTTGCCGTCGGGGTCCTGCCCTCCAGCGTGGTGGTAGCGGGGCTCCTGCCTCAGTTGATCGGAACGCTGTTGTTCGCCGTGCTGATTCTGCTTTCTCCGATCCCCGTAACGGCCGCCTGGCTGTTGTGGCCGCTGGTACTGGGCCTGCAGCTGGCCATGATTCTTGGTTTGACCCTGCTCTTGTCGGTGCTGGCGGTCCATTTGCGTGATCTGCTGCATGCCATTCCCGTGCTGTTACAATTTTTTTTCTATGCCACCCCGATTCTGTATCCCATGAGCATGGTCCCGGAGAGCTATCACTGGCTGTACCTGCTGAATCCCTTCGCACCGCTGGTTCAGGCCTATCACGCAGTCCTGCTTGGGACCAGCTTCAGCGTGATTGAAGGCCTTGCTCTGGTGTTTTGGGCTATCGTGCTTGGCCTTGGCGGATACGTCGGGTACCGCATTCTGCTGCCGACGGTCGGTGAGAGTCTGTGACCCATGGTTGAAACAGAAGCGCGCATTGAAATGCAGGCCGTGGGCAAGGCGTACCGCGTGTACGCCCGTCCACGCGACCGGCTGGTCGAAGTGTTGACCAGGCGGCCGAAGCACCAGGGATACTGGGCGCTCCAGGATGCGTCTCTGACTATCCCGGCCGGAGAGACCTTCGGCCTGGTCGGTGAGAATGGTGCGGGAAAGAGCACCTTTCTGAAGCTGGTGGCGGGCACGATCCGCCCGAGCACCGGGCAGTTGTCCGTCGCGGGCCGTGTCGCGGCGCTGCTTGAGCTGGGTGTGGGCTTCCATCCGGAGGAGACCGGCCGGGAAAACATCATGATGATGGGGGCTCTCAATGGCGTCCGGCCGGCGGACATGGCCGCCTACGCGGCCGAGGTGATCGAGTTCGCGGAGCTGTCTGACGCCGTGCTGGATCGTCCGGTGAAGACCTATTCCTCGGGCATGTTCATGCGCCTGGCGTTCTCTGCCGCGACCGCGGTGGAGCCGGATATTCTGGTCATCGACGAGGCGCTCTCCGTCGGGGACATGTATTTTCAGAAGAAAAGTCTGGACCGGATCATGAGCTTCCGGGACGCCGGGAAGACGGTCCTGTTCTGCTCGCACAATCTTTACCAGGTACGCAGCCTGTGCAATCGGGCAGCGTGGATTCGTTCGGGGCGCGTTGAGGCGATGGGCGACACCGAGACGGTCGTGACCGCCTACGAGTCTTACGAACGGGCCAAGGCCGGAGCGGCACTGGAATCCGCACAGACGTCCGAAGCCGGCCCTGCCCGGCAGATGACCAGCTCGGCCGCACCCGTTCGTCTTCGGGATGTTTCGCTGGAAGCGCCTGATGGCGTCAATCCGTCGGTACTCGAGACATTCCAGGACATCCGGCTGGTGTTTGATGTCGAAAGCCTTTCCGACGATCATCGGTTTCACGTCGGGTTTGCGATAACGCGCAATGATCGCGAAAACGTCTTTGGCTCAAGCACACAGTTTGATCCGGATCGCGAGCCCATGCAGGGCGCCGGCATGCACCGGGTGTCGATTCGCTTGCCCGGACTGCCCCTGCTCTCGGGCGACTATCTGCTGAGTGTCTATGTGCTGGATGACACGGGGCTTCAAGTCATTGATATGGCTGAGGGAATCCGTCCTTTTCGGGTCCAGCAAAAATTGCGCGAGTTTGGCTTTGTGTACATGACTCACCATTGGGAGCGCGAAGCGTGAACCATGACGGGGTTTGGCGGTTTGACGTCGCCTATCCGCTGCTGGCCAGATTGCCCCTGCGCTGGGCGAATCGGCTGGGTGATCGGATGGCAGGGCTTGATGCCCGGCGAGACCAGGCTTTGCGCACGGCCGTGGGCAATGGGCTGCGCGCCGTTTTCCCGGACCGTGGCACCGAGCATGCCGCGTGGATCGAGGAATATGCGCGCTGCCGGGTTCGCGAGGCGGTGGATGCCTGGCGCATGGCCTCGTTGTCCGATGCAGAATTTCAGTCCCTCGTGCGCATCGAAGGGCTTGATCAGCTGTTTCAACTCAGGGCGCAGGGGCAGGGCGTGCTTTTTTTGATGGCGCATTACGGGCGGCTTGTGATGTTGCTGGCCGCGCTCGGGCGGCTGGGTGTGCGCATGAACATGCTGACGATGCGCATTGATACCAGTAATCCCGATCTCTCGGAGACCCAGCGTCGGTTCCTGGGCCGGAAGGTGACCAACCTCCGCGGTCAGATTGGAGGGCAGTGGCTGAGCCTGGGGGACAACCTGCGCCCTATGTACAAGAGTCTGGAGCAGGGCGAGACATGGATCGTGCTGCTGGACGCCTACTCGCCCGAGTTCGGCGCGGTATGCGATTTTCCCTTTCTGGGTGGGACAGCGCACTTCCCGGGAGGTGTCCGGCGCATTGCGGCGGCGACGGGTGCCCGAATGGTGTATGGTGCCGTCCGGGACAACGGCACGACCTTGAACGGCCGGATCGACGTGCTGGACGCCGACCCGGTCACCGCACATGGCGAAGCGGTGGCCTGCCTCGAGCGGGACGTGCGCGCCGGGCCCGGGCAGTGGTGGCAATGGAACATCCTCGACTACATCTGGACGCCCGCGCATGAGCGATGATCTGAAAGGCAAGCGCTGCGTCGTACTCGGTGCGAACGGGTTTATCGGCAGCGCCCTGACCCGACGGTTGCTCCGCGAGGGAGCGCAGGTTGTCGCCTGCGACCGGGTGCAGGATTTTCATTCCCTATCGGACCATCCTCTGCTTGAGTGCGTGACGCTGGACTTTCTGGACGAAATCAGCGTGGAGGAAGCGGTTCAGGGCGCGGACTGGGTGTTTCACCTCATCAGCACCACCAAGCCTGCCAGTTCCAATGCCAACATGGCCTATGACGTGCAAAGCAATGTCATTCCGAGCATTCACCTGTTCGAGGCCTGCGCGCGGGCCGGTGTGCAGCACGTCCTCTTCGCCTCTTCCGGGGGGACGGTCTACGGGGTTCCCGAACAAGTGCCCGTGCACGAGGGCATGCCCTGCATGCCCATCGTCTCCTACGGTCTGACCAAGCTGACCATCGAGCACTACGCGCGCCTGGTCGAGCGGGAGCATGGGCTGCGGGTCACCAGCCTGCGCATCGGCAACCCGTTCGGCCCCGGGCACCGTGACCAGCAGCAGGGGGTCATTCCCATCTTTCTTCGGTCGGCCCGACAGGGGGTGCCTCTGCAGATTTGGGGGGATGGTTCGGTCGTGCGCGACTATATCTACATTGACGACGTTGCCGAGGCGTTCTGTGCCGCGGCGCGGTATCGCGGGCCCTGGCGCATTTTCAATATTGGCTCGGGTGAAGGGCGTTCCCTGAACGAGATTGTCGAGGCACTCGGGAGCATTCTCGGGGCCCCTCCGCTCATCGAGCGTCACCCCGCCCGTCCTTTCGACGTGCCCCGGCTGATCCTGAATATCGACCGGGCGCGTCAGGAGCTGGGCTGGCATCCGCAAACCGCATTCGACGAGGGACTCCGCCGCACCTGGAAGGAGATCGAGGCCTGATGAGCGATCACTACGATTACGCGATTGATCCAGCGGGAGACAGTACGGCCAACAAGGTCCTGCGCATGGTAGGTCAGGGCAAGCATGTTCTGGAACTGGGGACGGCCAGCGGTGTCATGACACAGGCCTTGGTAGAACAGGGCTGTCGTGTCGTCGGTGTGGAGTACTGCCCCGAATTCGCGGAATGCGCCGCGGCATACTGCGAAAAAATGATTGTCGGAGACGTCGAGCGAATTGACTGGCGCGCCGAACTGGGCGACCGGCGCTTCGACGTGATTGTCGCCGCCGACGTACTCGAACATCTGCGGGAACCGGCGCAGGTGCTTGAACGTCTATCGAGTTGGCTCAGCCCGGATGGCTCTCTCGTAATTTCCGTGCCGAACGTGGCGCATGCCGGTTTGGTGGCCGGCCTGATGCGCGGGCGGTTCCAGTACCGTCCCAAGGGGCTGCTGGATCAGACCCATTTGCGGTTTTTCACCCGGGAAAACCTGGACTGGATGCTCCTCGAGAGCGGTTGGCGGCCGCTGCAATGGGCGGCGAACCGGGTGCCTGTCCTGGACAGCGAGTTCGCTTCCGACTGGCTTGCCCTGACAGAGGATCAGCGCACACGGCTGTCCAAAGCGCCGGATGCCGACGTGTACCAGTTTATTGTTCGCGCCGAGCCCGCGGGGCACTTGCTGTCGCGCGAACGGGCCCTGCTGCGACAGGTACAGGATCTTCGCGCGACGCTTCAGGAGCAGGAGCGTGCCGCGCAGGAGCGTGCCCGGCGCCATGAAGCGGATTTGGCTTCGCTGAAGGAACACCAAAAGGCTTTTGCCGAGGCCAGAGAGCTGATCGATCAGCTGCAGGTGCAGCTGCGCACATGTCAGAGCTACACGCAGATGTCGCAGGCGCAAAAGGATAGCTTGGAGCGTCAGCTTGATGAGCATCGCGTCGCGCTTGAGCAGTCACAATCATTACTCAGGCGGCTAAGCACGCCTGCAGGCATCCGAGGTGCGCTAGTCCAGCTTTGGCGTGCTGTTGTGGGAAAGTTTCGCGTGGCCTTGAGCCTCGTGCGGGCCAGATCCGGCTCAAAGTAATTGGTGGCTAGGGAATCTCTGCGCGAATGCAGAGATTCCCGATTGGGGCATGGATGCCCCAACGCTCAATGGCATAAGCCATTGAATTGCGGAGCATGGCCCGGGCGTGAACGCGGAGCTGGCGTTAGC
>JBNGDJ010000015.1:0-31474 GCA_049974825.1 Halothiobacillaceae bacterium
CAGCTTGACCTGTTGCAGGGGCGCAATTTTGCTCAGATTCTTGCCGGCACGGCGGTTCCTTAGGGAATCTCTGCACGAATGCAGAGATTCCCGATTGGGGCATGGATGCCCCAAATTCGTCCCTGGTCTACACCCCTTGCCGCCATCCATGGCGGCAACCCTTCGGGTAAAGGGGTTTCGACTCATCAATGGCGTAAGCCATTGAATTGCGGAGCATGGCCCGGCGGTACATGCCTTTTGAATTGAGACGGGCGCAGATAAATGCGCCATTCAGACTCCTGTTGAGGGACCCATGGATAAAGACACGATGCCTGCACTCCCGAAAGATTTATTGCGCCACGTTTTGCGTCGGGCCCTGCCTGCCTTCGTACTGGCGCTCTGCCTGCCGGCCGCGGTACTTGCGGAGACAGTCGATGGCGTGGTGACCTGGTCTGAGCGCCTGGTTCTGTCCGTGCCGGTCAGCGGGGTGGTGGCCGAAGTGAACGTACGGCCGGGTCAGACGGTTGAGGCCGGAAGGGTCTTGCTGCGTTTGGATGCCACGCCATTCGATGCACGCCTGGCCGAGGCGCGTGCCTTGCAGCAGGGGTTGACCCGCCAGGCCGAGGAAGCAGCGCTTGATGCCGAGCGGGCGCAGGCGCTTTATGACCGCACCGTTGCCTCCGACTCGGAGTTGCAGGCTGCCCTCATCGCCAGTGAGCAGGCCCGGGCGGAGCTTGAGCAGGCACGCGCCCAGCGAACCCTGGCCGCCTGGTCGCGCGAGCGCTCAGTTCTGTCTGCGCCCTACGAGGCGCGTGTGCTGGCGGTCCACGTGACACCGGGGCAAACGGTGGTCAGCGCGCTGGACGCACCGCGGATGATTGAGCTGGCTCCGGCCGGGGAGCTGGGCGTGCAGGTGGATGTGACGCCCGCTGCGGCCGCTGGCCTGAAGCTTGGGCAGACGCTTTCGGTGCAGATGGGCGATGTGACCGCAACAGGTGAGATCGCAGGTATCACGGCCGTCGATGACGAGTCGGGTATCCGTTATCGTTTGGCGCTTCGTGTATCTGATGTGCCGGGCGACGTGCTGCCTGGCATGCCCGCACGCGTCACACTCACGGACTGATACTGATGGGCAGGGAACAGGAAGTCTCGGCACAAATCCATGGATGGATTTGTGCCGAGTTTCCTTAGGGCACCTCGAAAAACCTTTCGAGGTGCCCCTTAATGGGTAGTGGCCGCCTGCGTGCCCTGTTCATCAAGTTGCGGCAAGGTGTCGCGCGCAAGCCAGACTGCGTGGCCGTCGACAAAGGCGGCCTGTTCGAGCTGCCCAAGTTTGATGACGGCCAGGAATTGACAGTCGTCTGCCAGGTCGGAGCTTGTGGTGGCGATCACGATCTGGCCGATCTCCGTGCCGGCGGCGTCCCGGATCGGTGTGCCCGGTGCCGGGATCTCGGGCAGGTTTGCGTGGCCAGCCAGCATCCGTCGATTGGGTTTGCCCAGGTAGTGCAGTCGTGCCACGACCTCCTGACCCGGGTAGCAGCCTTTCTTGAAATTGAGCCCGCCAATCAGATCCAGATTGATCCACTGCGGGACGAACATCTCGCGTGTGGCCTGATGGACCGATGGCAGGCCAGCTTCAATATCATGTTCTGTCCAGGTATCGGCAGGACATTCGGGCAGCGAGGCCTGCGCTAACCGCTGCACGAGCGCTGACCGCTGGTCAGGCGAGGCAATGGCCAGATAGCGGGGCATCGGCCCCGGGTACCGCATCAGGAGGATCTCCTGCACGCGGCGCAGTTGCCAGTCCTTCTCCGGCAGCGCAGAAAACCCAAATGCTCCGGCGAGGGCTTCGCCCGCCTGCCTGCCCATGAGGCCGAGGCCGGTCCATTCATCACTGGCATCTTCCACCGTCACCTGGCTGCGCAGAACGAACAGCTTGAGACGGGCCAGCGTCTGCGGCAGATTGTCGGCCGGCATAATCAGCAGGTAGGCGTCATCCTGTTCAACCACTGTGAACAGTGCCTGGATGCGTCCCTTCGGTGTGCACTGGGTGGTCAGTTGTGCCGTGGTGTCATTCACCGCGTGAATGTCGTTGCTGAGCATGTTCTGGAGAAATGATGCCCGTTCCTCCCCGGCGACGCGAATCGCGCCGAGCCCCGGCAACCGGCACCAGCCTTGGGGCAGCGCCGACTGCTCCGTTGCGGTCTGCCTCTGGTTGTCGGCATGCGTGAGACTCATTTGTTTGTCACTCCGTCTGGTCGGTAAGGTAATCGCTGCACGGGTGTTCCACCTTTTCGGCTGGGACATGGATGCCCCAAATTCGTCCCTGATCTACACCCCTTGCCGCTTCGGGTTCGGCCCGCGAAGGGCAACCCTTCGGGTAAAGGGGTTTCGACTCATCAATGGCGCAAGCGATTGAGCCGTGCAGTCCGGGGCCCCCGGGTTTTGGAAACCCCGGTGGGGCGTGCGAAATCCATATGCATCCGAGTCTAGCCCGGGAGAGCAGGACAGGGAAACCGGTAAAGCGGAAGCCATGAAAAGCGCATTGACTTTGCAGATTGCCTTGCACCCCTCAGCAACGGCTCTGGCCAGCTGGTATGCAATGCACTTGCTGGTGTTTCCTGCCTTGCTGCTCAGCGCGATTGACCCGGTCGTCGCGGCATTGGCCTTTTTGCTGGTCTTGGTCCACGGATGGCTGGCCGTGCCCCGTGTCTGGCTGCAGGATATTGCTTGTCGGGTCAGTGATCAGGAATGGCGCCTTGAGTATGCACCGCCAACACGGCGCATGGCCCGGTGGCATCGGCGCAGCCTGCCCAGCCGGTTTGTCAGTGGGCGTCAGCCTGCCCCGGTTTCGGTGCTGACTAGCTGGCGACGCCTCGGGCCGCTGTTTATTCTGGGGCTGCGCGATCCGCGCAGCGAGCGGACGTTTTTTCTCCCCCTGGTGGCAGATTCACTCGACCTTGCCGGGCGCAAGGCGCTGGCGAGATACCTGACCGAGTGCCAGGCACCGGCCTCGTGAATTTTCCAGTGAAAGAAACAGGGCAAATGGCCCCCGCGCCCGGTTCAGGCGGCTGGTGCGCAGAGGCGCGTGTGCAGTGCCTGGGTTTGCCGTGCCAGTGCTTCAAGCGAGCCACTGTTGTCGATGACATGGTCAGCGAGTTGCAGACGGTCCGCCCGGCTGGCCTGCGCCGCGAGGATCCGTTCGGCGAGTGTCTCGTCCATTCCGGGGCGGGAGAGCAGTCTCGTGCGCTGGATCTCAAGAGTGCAGTCGACGACAACAATCTCGTCGAGCCATGACCAGTGTTCTGCCTGTTCGGCCAGCAGGGGGACGACGATACAGACGCAGGGCGCTTTTGCGGATTCGGCACGCTGACGGGCATTTCTGCGGATCGGCGGATGCAGGATGGCTTCAAGCTGCCTGCGAGCCTGCTCATCCGCGAAGACCCGTTCGCGCAGTTTGGCCCGGTCGAGCTCACCGCCGGCGTCCAGCATGTCGTGGCCGAACTGCTCCACGATTTGATCCAGGCAGGGCTGGCCGGGCCGGACCAGTTCCCGCGCAAGCTCGTCGGTATCGATTATGGGAATCCCCGCACGTCCAAGCAGTTCTGCAACGGTGGACTTGCCGCAGGCGATTCCGCCGGTTAGCCCGAGCTTGCGTGTCACAGGCCCATGAAAGTCCCGTAGCCGTCGATGATCATCGGTCCGGCCAGGTAGGCGATCAGTCCGGCGAGGACGAGGTAGGGGCCGAAGGGAATCGGAACCTGCCGGTCGTGGCCACGCAGGGTGATCAACAGGATGCCGATCACCGCGCCCACGACCGATGAGAGCAGGATGACAAGCGGCAGCATCTGCCAGCCAAGCCAGGCCCCCAGGGCTGCCAGCAGCTTGAAGTCTCCGAAGCCCATGCCCTCCTTGCCGGTCAGAAGACGGAAGCCCCAGTACACCAGCCACAGGACAAGATACCCGGCCGCCGCTCCGGCCACGGCATCGTGCAGAGAGACGTCGGTCCCGACTCCCGCCCAGGCGATCATCAGACCGGCCCAAAGCAGGGGCAGGGTCAAGGCATCCGGCAGGAGCGTGGTTTTCAGGTCGATCATGGCCGCCGCGATCAGGAACCAGACAAACACCATCCCGAAGAGCGTCTGCCAGCTGTCGCCGAAGGTGAGGGCCACCAGCATGGTCAACAGGCCCGTACCCAGTTCAATCAGCGGGTACTGCAGGCTGATCCGGGCGCCACAGGCGGCACAGCGACCCCGAAGGAACAGCCAGCTTAGCAGCGGGATGTTTTCGATCGCGGAAATCCGGTGCCCGCAACTCGGGCAGCAGGAGCGGGGAATCAGCAGGTTGTAGGGACCCGGCTGGTCCTCCACCCGGCATTGTGCCGGAGGCTCGTCATTGTGGTGCGTGTCCGGGATCTCCTCCTGGAGCAGCTCGGCACACTCACGCCGCCAGCCATGCTCAAGCATGATGGGCAGGCGGTGGATGACCACGTTGAGAAAGCTGCCCACCACCAGGCCCAGAACTAGAGTGGAACTTGCCAGCAGCCAGGTATTTTCCGCAATGAAGTTGATGAAGTTCATGGCGCCTCAGACGACCGAGCCGAGTTTGAAGATCGGCAGGTACATGGCGATGACCAGACCGCCGACCACGATCCCGAGGAAGGCCATGATCATCGGCTCCAGAAGACTCGACATGGCATCGACCATGTTGTCGACCTCTTCTTCGTACATGTCGGCCACCTTGCTGAGCATGTTGTCCAGCGCGCCGGTTTCCTCGCCGATGGACACCATCTGGACGACCATCACCGGGAACAGGCCGCTTTGCTGCATGCCCACGCGCAGCGGCGTGCCGGTGGCGGCCAGGTCGCGCATTTCCATGACGGCATTCCGATAGACCGAGTTGCCCGTAGCTCCTGCTGTTGGCGGCATGGCTTCGACCAGCGGCACCCCGGCGGCAAACATGGTTGAAAGGGTACGTGCGAAGCGGGCGATGGCCGCCTTTTCAGTAAGCGGGCCAAAGATCGGCACCCGCAGAATGACCCGGTCGAGGAAGTGATTGAAGGGGTCGGATCGTCGCTTGACGTATACGAAGATAAAAATGGCCGCGCCGATTCCGCCGAAGATGGCCCACCAATACTTCTGAAAGAGTTCGGAAATCCCGATGACGAACAGGGTGAACGCCGGCAAGTCGGCGCCGAACCCCTGGAACAGGTCCTGGAACTGCGGGATGACGAAGATCAGCAGGATGGCGGTCACGATAAAGGCCACCACGACGACTGCCGTGGGGTAGAACATGGCCTTCTTGATCTTGCCCTTGAGGCTCTCGGTTTTTTCCTTGTAGGTTGCCACGCGTCCGAGGACCGTCTCCAGCGCACCGGATTCTTCCCCCGCCCGGACCAGGTTCACGAACAGCTCGTCGAAGTAGCGGCGATGCTTGTCCAGTGCATCCGCCAGGCTGGTCCCGCTTTCCACGTCATTCTTGACCTTGGTGACCAGCTCCTGCATCGACTTTTTCTCGGCGCTCTGGGCGATAATCTCCAGTGCCTGCACGATGGGCAGGCCCGAGGTCATCATCGTGGCCAGCTGCCTTGCGAATATCGCGATGTCCTTGGGCTCGACGGGTTTGGAGCCGCCGAAAAGGGGCTTGGGCTTCTTGCGAACCTTCAAGGGGCTGATGCCAAGCCGGCGCACCTCCGCTCGCACCAGTGTCTCGTTGGCAGCGGCCAGCTCACCCTTGACGACCCGTCCCTGCTTGTCCTTGCCCTCCCAGACGTAGACGATTTTCTCGGTTGCCTTGCTGGCCGTGCCCGAGGTCCTGCTCTTGGTTGCCGTGGCCATGTCCTGCTCCTGGTTTTTAGTCCTTGGTGACGCGGTTGAGCTCTTCGAGCCCGATCAGTCCTGCCTTGACCTTGCGCAGTCCGGACTTGCGCAGGTCTGCCACCCCTTCCTTGTCGGCCTGCTCGGCCAGATCCAGCGAGGTACAGCCCTTCATGATCAGCCGGCCCATCTCCTCGGAAACCGGCATGACCTGGTAGACGCCCACGCGCCCCTTGTACCCGTTGGTGCACTGATCGCAGCCAACCGGCTTGTACAGCGTGAACCCCTCATCCAGGTCAGTTTCCGTGAAGCCTTCGCGCAACAGCTCCTCGCGGGGTACGTCATCGGGCGCCTTGCAACTCTTGCACAGCCGGCGGGCCAGTCGCTGGGCGATGATCAGGTTGACCGAGGAGGCAATGTTGTAAGCGGGCACCCCCATGTTCGCCAGTCGGGTCAGGGTCTGGGGTGCATCGTTGGTGTGCAGGGTGGAGAGCACCAGGTGACCGGTCTGGGCCGCCTTGATCGCGATTTCCGCGGTCTCCAGATCCCGGATCTCGCCCACCATGATCACGTCCGGATCCTGACGGAGAAAGGCGCGCAGCGCGTTGGCGAAGGTCAGGCCCACCTTGGGGTTGACGTTGACCTGGTTGATCCCGGGGACCACGATTTCCGCCGGATCCTCCGCCGTGGAAATGTTCCGGTCCATGGTGTTGAGAATGTTCAGGCCTGTGTAAAGGGACACCGTCTTGCCCGAGCCGGTCGGCCCGGTAACCAGGATCATGCCATAGGGGTTCTTGAGCGCGTCGAGATAGAGTTTTTTCTGGTCAGGCTCGTAACCGAGCATGTCGATGCCCATCTGGGCACTGGTCGGGTCGAGAATACGCATCACCACCTTTTCCCCGAACAGCGTAGGGCAGGTGTTGACACGAAAGTCGATGGCCCGGTTGCGCGAGAGCTTGAGCTTGATGCGCCCATCCTGCGGGATTCGCCGTTCGGAAATGTCCATCCGGCTCATGACCTTCACCCGCGCGATGACCTGGTCGGACAGGCCCTTCGGGGGCGCGGCGACTTCCTCCAGCACGCCGTCGATCCGAAAGCGTATCCGGAATTTCTTCTCGTAAGGCTCGAAGTGGATGTCCGAGGCCTTTTTCTGGATGGCGTCGGTAAGCACCTTGTGGACAAACTTGACGATCCGGTTGTCCTGGACCTGGGTCTCGAAGTCCGTGCCGCCGGCCTGCTCGTCCTCCTGCTCGAACTCAAGGTTCTCAAGATCGTCGTCCAGGTCCTCGTTGAAGTCGTTCAGCGAGGTATCCAGCCCTGCTTCAAGCAGGGCGGAGATCTTCGGTGCCGCGCCTACCACCACGTCGATGGTCAAGCCCGTGCCGAAGCGGATCTCGTCAAGCGCCGTCAGGTTGGATGGGTCGGACAGGGCCAGAAACAGCCGCCGACCCCGCTGAAGCAGGGGCAAGGCCTGGTGCTTGCGCAGAAGGTCTTCCGGGACGGTCTTCAGGGGCAGGTCGCTGGTGTCAACCGCGTCCAGATCAATCAGTGGAAAGCCGAACTGGTCCGAGGCGACCTTCGCCAGCGTGTTGGCATCGACACCGGCGGCAATGACCTGGTCGACGACGGGCGTCCGTTGCTTGGCGGCATCCTGAACGATTCGCTGGGCCTGGGCGGTCTCCAGCTTGTTGAGCTTGACCAGCGCTTGTACCAGGCCGGGTAGCGGAGCGGATGACATGGTCGAGCTTCCTCGCGCGTTGATTCGAGAAACCCTGCACGAATCCCTCCCTGGATTCGCGACAGACCTGCGGTGCGCCCCCTGGTCGTGTGACCCCAGGCTGCTGGATATCACGCAGCGAAAGGGATCTCGTCGGCGATGGAGACACACCAAAGAGCCTTAGCATAGCACGCAAATCCCGTCACTGTGCGGGGTGTCATGCTGTCCGGGCGTCCACTTGCGGTTTTCCCGATGGTGGTCTAAATACCCTTTTACCGGCATGGAAATGTCGGGCAGGAGTCGGTTCGGGCCACCGGTTCGGCCGACAGGTGACGTCGGGTCACCGTGCGTATCGTTGAAACTTCATGACCGAAAGGAGTAACAGTCATGCATTCAGTATCACGCAATTTCTTCTCATCCGTTGCACTGGCATTCGTGCTGCTGTTCGCAGCCCAGAGCGCCTTGGCCGAGGCCATGGTGAATCTGAACACGGCTGATGCCGAAACGTTGCAGACGCTTCATGGAATCGGAGAAAGCCGGGCCGCCGATATCGTCGAATATCGCGAGGCCAATGGCGGATTCAAGAGTGTCGACGAGTTGGTGAATATTTCCGGAATCGGCGAGAAGACTCTGGAGCGCATCCGGGATCAGGTGACCATTTCCGGTTCCGACTCCTGACTTGAGCCCGAATCGAACGTCTGTCCGGGGCATCGGCCCCGTGCGGACGTGGCACGCCCGGCCAACTGCCGGGCGTTTTGCATTGCCGGCCCCCGCGGCATGCGTCAATCCGATGCAAGCCAGTCGCGCGGCTGCAGGAAGTCCCTGTACAGCCGTTCTTCCTCGCTGCCTGCCTCCGGCTGCCAGTTGTAGCGCCACTTGACCAGGGGCGGCATCGACATCAGGATTGATTCGGTCCTGCCGCCGGACTGCAATCCGAACAGCGTGCCACGGTCGTAGACTAGGTTGAACTCGACGTAGCGCCCCCGCCGATAAAGCTGAAAATCCCGTTCGCGCTCGCCCCAGGGCGTGTCCCGCCGTCTCTCCACAATCGGGGTATAGGCCGTCAGGTAGTGATCCCCCACGCTGCGCATCAGGCCGAAGGCCTGGTCAAAATCCAGCGCTCCGTCTGCTCCCCAGTCATCGAAAAACAGCCCGCCCACGCCGCGCGGCTCGTTTCGGTGCTTCAGGAAAAAATACTCGTCACACCACTGCTTGAATCTTGGGTAGATGTCCTCCCCGAAAGGGGCGCAGGCAGCTTGTGCCTCCCGGTGCCAGTGCCTGGCATCTTCCTCGAAGCCATAGTAGGGCGTCAGGTCAAATCCGCCGCCAAACCACCAGACCGGCCGTTCGTCTTCGCGTTCGGCCACGAAAAAGCGCACATTGGCATGGGACGTGGGTACGTAGGGATTACGTGGATGGATGACCAGGGAAACGCCCATGGCTTCGAAATGGCGCCCGGCCAGCTCGGGTCGGTGCGCCGTCGCCGAGGGGGGCAGCGAGCGGCCCGTCACGTGTGAAAAGTTGATCCCGGCCTGCTCAAAGACGGCCCCCTCGGACAGAACCCGTCCGCGTCCCTCGCCGGCGAGTCGCTCGCCCGGGGGGCGGGTCCAGTCATCGTGAAGGAAGCTTTTCTGGCCGTCGAGTCGTTCGAGTTCGGCAACGATCCGGTCCTGAAGATCCAGCAGGTAATTCTTGACGTCAGCGGTTTCGTTCATGGCATGTCTTTTGTTCGAAGTGATCGGGTTGCCCGTGGCGGGCCATCGCCTCTGTTTCTGGCTGATGCGTGGCTCAGCGTCGCCAGAAGGCCGGCGTGAAGAGGACCAATACGGTAAAGATCTCCAGCCGGCCAAGCAGCATGGCGGCAACCGCCACCCACTTGCCAAAGTCGGACACCGTGGTGAAGTTGCTGGATACTTCGCCCAGGCCGGGGCCCAGATTGGTCAGGGTAGCCCCCACGGCGCCAAAGGCGCTCACCTGGTCCAGGCCTGAGGCCATCATCAGCAGAAACAGCACGATAAACACGCCGACATAGGCCGAAAAGAAGCCCCAGACGGCGCTGATAACCGAGTCCGGCATCGGTTTGTTGCCGATCTTGACCACCATCAGCGCACGCGGGTGAACCAGCTGCTGAAGCTCCCGCAGTCCCTGGCGGATCAGCAGCAGGAACCGCAGTACCTTGATTCCCCCTGCCGTCGAGCCGGCACAGCCGCCCACAAAGGCGGCCATCACCAGCAGCACCGGCAGAAAGAACGGCCAGGCGGAGATGTCGGCGGTGGAAAAGCCCGTGGTGGTCGCGTAGGAAACGGCATTGAAGGAGGCATAGCGCCAGGCTTCGGCCAGCGTGTCGTAGGTTCCCGTCAGCCAGAGACTCGCCGTGTAAAGCAGAACCAGCGCGATCAGGATGGTGGCGTAGAGCTTGAATTCCGAGCTGCGCAGGTAAGTGCGCAGGCTGGCGCTGCGCAAGGCAAGAAAGTGCAGCGCGAAGGATATGCCAGCGACGGCCATGAAAATGGTGGCAGCACCCTCCAAAGCCGGGTTGTCGTAATAACCGAACCCCTCGTCGTGCGTTGAAAACCCGCCAATGGCCACGGTGGAGAAGGCATGGCCGATGGCGTCGAACCAGGTCATGCCCAGCACCTTGTAGGCAAACATTGCCAGCAGGGTCAGGCCCAGATAAATGTACCAGAGCGCCTTGGCGGTTTCGGATATGCGGGCAGTGAAGCGGTTGTCCTTGATCGGGCCGGACATCTCGGCCTTGTACAGCTGCATGCCCCCCACGCCGAGCAGGGGCAGCAGGGCGACCGCCAGCACGACGATCCCCATCCCGCCAAGCCATTGCAGCTGCTGGCGGTAGAAGAGAATCGAGCGAGGCAGTTCATCCAAGCCCACCAGAACGGTGGCGCCCGTGGTGGTCAGCCCGGATACCGACTCGAAAACCGCATCCGTGAGCGTCATGGCCGGATCCGGTGACAGGTACAGCGGGACGGTGCCGGAGAAGCTCAGGACCACCCAGAAAAGCACGACGACCATGAATCCGTCGCGCAGCTTCAGTTCACGCCGGTGTTTGCGGGAGGGTAGCCAGACCATCAGGCCGGCAAGGAAAACCAGCACGAAGCCCTGAAGGAAGTGCAGGATGCTCTCGTCGTAGATCAGCCCGACCACGACGGGGGGCAGCATGGTCAGGCTGAAGATCATCAGCAGCAGGCCGAAGATCCGCTGGACGACTTTCGGTTGCATGCCCGAACCTCAGAAGAAGGAGAAGCCGACCGTGAACAGCTGCTCGATCGCCCTCAGGTGGCGCTTGTCGGTCACGAACAGGATCACGTGGTCGCCGGATTCAACGATGGTGTCGTGGTGGGCGATCAGGACCCGATCCTCGCGGACCAGTGCCCCGATATTGGTGCCCGGCGGCAGTTCGAGCGCATCGATCCGCTTGCCGACCACCTTGGAGGTGTTCTCGTCGCCCCGGGCGATGATTTCCATGGCTTCGGCCGCGCCGCGCCGCAGTGAATGCACCGACACCACGTCGCCGCGGCGAAGGTGGGTCAGAAGCGCCCCGATGGTGATCTGGTGCGGCGAGAGCGCAATGTCGATGGTGCCCATCTCGATCAGGTCCACGTAGGCGGCCCGGTTGACGATGCACATCACCTTGCGGGCCCCCATGCGCTTGGCGAGCATGGCAGAAAGGATGTTGTCCTCGTCATCGTTGGTCAGCGCGATGAAGAGGTCCATGTCCTCGATGTTTTCGTCCTGCAGCAGCTGCTCGTCCGTCGCGTCGCCATGCAGCACGAGGGCGTGGGACAGCTCCGCCGACAGGTCACGGCTGCGTCGTGCATTGTGGCTGATGATCTTGATCTGGTACTGGTCCTCGAGCTCGCGGGCCAGGGCGCTGCCGATATTTCCGGCCCCGGCGATCATCACCCGCCGGTTCGGACGTTCGAGCCGACGCAGGGCGCTCATGACCTTGCGAATATGCCGGCTCTCCGCGAGAAAAAATACCTCGTCGCCGTGTTCGATCACGGTCGGCCCGTCCGGGTGAACCGGGCGATCCTGACGGAAAATCGCCGCCACCCGGGTCTCGACTGCCGGGATCAGGGACCGCAGCTCGCGGATCGGCCGGCCAACCAGCGGGCCGCCTTCCAGCGCGCGCACCCCGACCATTCGCACCCGCCCGTCGGCAAAGTCGCGCACATGCAGCGAATCGGGGTATTCGACCAGTCGTGCGATGTAGTCCTTGATCAGCTGTTCCGGGCTGATAATGACATCGACCGGAACGGCGCTGTTGTCGAACAAGGCCGGATGGGACTGGTAGTCGGTACTGCGGATGCGTGCGATCTTGGTGGGCGTGTGGAACAGCGTCCAGGCGACCTGGCAGGCCAGCATGTTGCACTCGTCGCTGCTGGTGACGGCCAGGAGCATGTCGGCATCGCCCGCGCCGGCCTCTTCGAGCACGCGCGGATGTGCACCGTTGCCCACGATGGTTCGGATGTCGAGCTGCTCCTGCATTTCCTGGAGCAGGTCCGGGTTGCAGTCGACCACGGTGACGCTGTTTTGGGATTCGTCGGCCAGATAGGTGGCCACCGAGGACCCGACCTGCCCGGCCCCCAGAACGATGATCTTCATGCCCTTGCTCCTGCGATTTGCGTGCCGCAGCCGGGTTGTCGGGTCACCCGATGCTTCACTTGTCGCTGTTGCCCGAGATGCCCAGCGCCTTGAGCTTCCGGTAGAGGTTGGTGCGCTCCATGCCGGTGCGTCGAGCCAGCTCCGTCATGCTTCCTTCGCAGAGCTTGAGCTGGGCCTCCAGGTAGCGTCGCTCGAACTCGTCTCGTGCCTCGCGCAGTGGGTAGTCGAGATTCAGGGAAACCAGGGCGGTCTGCAAGCGGGCACTGCCTTGCGGTGTGCTGGTCTGGCTTGATTCCCCGCCACCGCCTGAACCCAGCGCCAGCTGGACTTCGGTCTCGTCAACCGTCTCGCCCGTGCCCAGAATCAGCAAGCGTTGCACCAGGTTCTTCAGCTCGCGCACGTTGCCGGGCCAGTGGTGATGCTTGAGCAGGTTGCGTGCGCCGATTGTCAGCTGGCGCCTGGGCAGGCCCTCGGCCCGGTGTGCCGCTTCCAGATAATGATCCAGCAGCAACGGGATGTCCTCGGGGTGCTGGCGCAGCGGCTCGATCCGCACCGGGACCACGGACAGGTGGTAGAACAGATCCTCGCGGAAGCGGCCTGCCTGAACCTCGGCTTCCAGGTCCTTGCGGGTGGCGGCAATGACGCGCACGTCTACGTGCACGGGGTCGTTTCCCCCCACACGCAGGAAGGACTGGCTCTCCAGTGCCGAGATCAGCTGCATCTGGGTTTGCGCATCCATGTCGGCGGCTTCGGCGATAAAAAGCGTGCCCCCGTTGGCCTGTTCAAGCAGGCCGTAACGCACCTTGCCGTCGCTTTCTGCGCCGAACAGCTCCACTGCCGCGCTGTCGCGGCCCGAGATCGTGCTGATGCCGCTGTCCACGAAGGGGAAGTGGCGGCGCGGGCTGTGACTGTGGATGTAGCGGGCCAGCGCGCGCTTGCCGGTGCCCGGCTCGCCCATGATAAGCACCCAGGCGTCATGACCGGCCAGCTTCTGCGCCTGCCCGCGCAGGTTCTGCATGAACGGACTGTCGCCGATCAAGTTCGAATGATCCAGATCGCGTCGGCGCAGATGCTCGTTTTCCCGGGCCAGGCGCTGGTTCTCAAGCGCATGTTCGATTGTCAGAAGCAGCTTGTCGAGCGAGACGGGCTTCTCGATAAAGTCGTAGGCGCCCAGCCGGGTGGCTTCGACGGCCGTCTCCACCGTGCCGTGGCCCGACATCATGATCACCGGCCAGACCAGCTGCCCGGCTTCGTGCCAGCTGCGCAGCAGGGCAATGCCGTCGCGGCCGGGCATCCAGATATCGAGCAGTACCAGGTCCGGCTTGCGCTCTGCAATGCGCTGCTCGGCCTGGTCCGCGTCCGCGGCGCTGGTCAGCGTGTACCCCTCGTCCTCAAGGACTTCGGTCAGCAGCTCACGGATGTCCGGTTCGTCATCGACTACCAGGATGTGCCCGATGCTCATTGTTTCGTTTCGACTCCATCTTCGACCTGTCGGGCTGCCGCGGGCGGCAGTCTCACCAGTACGCGGGCGCCGGGTTCAAGCGTCGTGCCCGGGGCAGTCCCCTCGGGTACCTGCTCGCTGTCGCCTTCCGCCGGCACATTATAGGCACAGACCATGCCTCCGTGCTCCTCGACGATCTTCTTGACGATGGCCAGGCCCAGGCCGGTGCCGCGCGGGCGCGTGGTGACATACGGCTCGAAGATCGTATCGAGCATGTCGTCCGGAAAGCCCGGCCCATTGTCGGCGCACAGCATTTCCACCTGGCGCAGCTGCCCGGTCTCGTGACGACCCAGCACCAGCGTGACCTGACCTGCGGGCTCATTCTCGCGCGGGGCCTCTGCCAGCGCTTGCTGCGCGTTGCGGATCAGGTTGTGCATCAGCTGGCGCAGCCGGCCGGCATCCCCGGCAACCATCAGTGGCGATTCGGGCGCCCGCAGCCGCACGCGCACTTCGTGCCCCTTGTACAGGTCGGCCACGTCCCGGGCAAGTTGTACCAGGTCCATGGGTTCGAGCTGCGGCTGGGGGCTTCGGGCATAGTCAGTGAATTCGTTGACCATGACCTTCATGGCTTCGACCTGCTGGATGATGGTCTGCGTGGCGCGGTCGAGGATGCGGACATCATCTTCGGGCAGCCTGTCCAGCAGCCGGCGGCGCATGCGTTCGGCTGACAGCTGGATCGGCGTGAGCGGGTTCTTGATCTCGTGGGCGAGTCGCCGGGCAACCTCGGACCAGGCAGCGTCGCGCTGAGCCTGGATCAGGGTGGTGACATCTTCCACCACCAGAACCTGTCCGCCCGCCGCATGCCCGTCTTCCGGCAGCGAGGCGACCCGGCCAAGCAGGACTCGTCGGCCCGTATCGCCCATGATCCGCAGTTCGGCTTCCCGGGTGGTTTTGCCCGGCTCAGGGCTGCCCGGCGTGTCGAAAGCCGCACAGAGCGGCGCCAGATGGCCATGCGCCGCGCAGAGCTGGCCGAGTGTCAAGTCATTCAATGATTCGCGAGGGACCGACAGCAAATGGGCGGCGACTTCATTGGCGCGGTTGATCCGACCATCGGCGTCCAGGGTGAGCACGCCGGAGGACAGGTGGTCGAGTACGGTTTCCAGATAGTCGCGTTCATGGTCCGCCAGCTCCTGCAGTTCGCGCATCCGCCGGTGGGCGCGGCGCACCCGGGCGATCATGGCGTTGAAAGATTGTACCAGCAGGCCCAGGTCGTCCCGGCGATCCACCCGCAGGCGGTGCTCGTAGTTGCCCTGGGCCACGGCCCGGGTCCCTTCGGCCAGTTCCTGGATGGGCGCGAGCAGATGCCGCGCGGCCACGAAGGCCAGCCAGATCGCCGTGAGCAGCGAGAGGATCAGGGCAAGCACGAGGGCCAGAGTGAACGTTTGCTTCAGCGACTCGTGCAGGTAGATCAGTTCACGGTATTCGTTGAAGGCGGCCTGAACGTTGTTCGACAACTTCGTGGCCTCCGGCGGCAGGGTGAACAGTGCGTTGAGCACCCGAGTCTGCCCGCTGAGCAGGCCGGCGCGAATCGGAACCACCACGCGGATGCGCAGGTCGCCGGCCGGCCCCGGGTCCAGGCTGATGTAGTCCTTCCCGCTGCGTGCATGTACCAGGGCGGTCTCGTCCGGGCGGCTGGGCACAATGCTGCGCGGATCGTCGGTCGACGAGGCCAGAATCAGGTTCCGGCTGCCGAAGATTGTCATTTCCTTGGCATTCGTGGTCTGGCGCAGGTTGTGCAGGGTCAGGGCGAGCAGGTCCGTGCCTTCCTCACCCTGCAGGGCGTTGGCCGCACGCCGGGTCTGGTCCATGGCGTCGCGCATGTGTCCGTCGAACGACAGCCGTGACAGGGCCAGCGCATCGCTCATGGCCTGTTCGACGCGCACGTCGAACCAGCTGTCGATGCCTCGCTGGATGAAGTTGAGCGAGAAGTAGAAAACGATAATGACCGGAATGGCGGAAAGAGCCACAAATGTCAGTACCAGGCGCGCGGTCAGGCGGGAACCGATGACGCCGCGTCGCAGGTTGCGCACCAGCCGGTAGATGTGGCCGGCAACCACGACCACCAGAAAGAGCAGCCCGGCGGCCGAGCCGCCCAGCAGCCAGAGGTAAAGCGATTCGAGCCGGTCCGCGCTGCGCAGGGCATCCGAGATCAGGTAAAGCAGCAACAGCAGAAGCAGGACGACCCCAAGGCTGACCCAGGGAATCGCCTTGCGAATCCAGTCGTGGTAGGCCCGTTGCAACCAGCGGATCATGAGGCGCCGCTCCTGGTCGGCCCGGGCGTACTCAGACGCGGCACCCAGAGAAACCAGGGGCTTTCGAACTGCCAGTCCTCGTGCGTCAGGGCCTTGAGCCGCAGGGGCAGAGGCAGCTGGTTGACCTCCAGGAACACCCGGGTTCGCCCTTCAAGGGTTGTCCCCTCCGGCAACTGGTCGACAGTGGCCAGAGGCCAGGCCCGCACGCGGCCAATGGCTTCCAGTGCGCCGCGCAGGTTTGCGAAGGCCCAGGTCTCGCGCTCCACCTCGTCGTGCACCAGGTAGGTTTGCGACAGGGCGTGATATTCGATCCTGAACTGCCGTTCGGCCTCGGCAAGGCGGCGCGGCCAGAGCAGGCGACGAGGCTGGAGGATGTCCGTGCGCAGGGCAACCGAGAGAATCACGCCGTTTCGAAGCGCCTCTCGATGCGTCTCCGAAAGCGAGAGCGACAGGTCCACGTCGGCGAAGAGGCGACCGTCACGAACCTCCGAGTGCACATGCAAAATGGTGGCCCGGCCCTCTGCCGCAAGCAGGGCGGGTGGTGCCAGCAGGATCAGCAGCAGGGCCAGAATCCGGGTCATGACTTGCACAGCACCGCGTAAAAGAATCCGTCCATGCCATCCTCGCCGGGCAGAATCTGCCGCCCCGGCGGGCAGGCGCGTCCCCAGGATGCCTCAATGTCCAGTGCCCGGGCCTGTGGCTGGCGCGCGAGAAAGGCGACAACCTGCCGGTCGTTCTCCTGCCGGAAAATCGAGCAGGTTGCGTAGACCAGCCGTCCGCCCGGAGCCAGGAGGGACCAGAGCCGGTCCAGCATGTCCGCCTGCGTCTTCGCCAGTGCGTCGATGTCCTCGGGGCGTCGCAATGTCTTGATGTCCGGGTGGCGCCGGAT
Source organism: Halothiobacillaceae bacterium (assembly GCA_049974825.1). Taxonomy (GTDB): domain Bacteria; phylum Pseudomonadota; class Gammaproteobacteria; order Halothiobacillales; family Halothiobacillaceae; genus JBKHDT01. The sequence goes on from JBNGDJ010000015.1 coordinate 16,778, forward strand.
AACGCCACTCGCCGAGCAGGGCGCATCCAGCAGGATTCGGTCAAAGCCCGCCGCGGCCCAGTCAGGGCCCGGCCGTGCCGCGTCGGCGGTCACCAGGCGGGCCTGCCGGTCGCCGCGTTCGAGATTCTCGCGCACCTGCTCAAGCCGGCTGGCGCTGATGTCCACGGCCGTCATTTCCAGGCCGCTGACCTGCTCCAGCATGGCCAGTGTCTTCCCCCCGGGGGCCGCGCAGGCATCCAGAACCCTGTGCCCTGGCGCCAGATCCATCAGCGGCACCACCAGTTGGGCGGCCTCGTCCTGCACGGAGACCAGGCCCTGATCGAACCCCGGCAGCCGAGCCGTGTCGACGGCCGTGCGCAAGGTCACGGCTGTTGCGGCGTGCTGGCCGGCAACCGGCTCCAGCCCGGCGGTTTCGGCACGTTGCATCCATTCGGCCCGGTCGATTCGCCCGGTATCGACCCGCAGCGTCATGGGCGGGTGTGCCCGAAGGGCTTCGGCAATGGGGGCCGCATCCTTCCAGTCAGCCGCCAGACGATCGTGAATCCAGGCCGGCAGGTCGAGGCGCGTGGGCGCCGGGGCCCTGTTCAGGGCTTCCAGCCGGGTCTCCCGCTCCCGGAGAAAACGGCGCAACACCGCGTTGACCAGCCCGGCAAGCCGAGGCTGTCCCAGCTCCCTTGCGGCAGCGACGCTGTCATTCACGACCCGGTGAACACCCGAGTGGCCGTGCTGAATCTGGAAAAGTGCGACGGCAAGCAGGGCTTCCACGGCGGCTTGTCGCGCCGGCAAGGGGTGCTTGAGCAGGCCGTCCCGGAGAAAGGCCAGAGATTCGCCGTGGCGCAGCGTGCCGTAGCAGAGGGCCTGCAGCAGGGCCCGCGTTGACGGAGGTGCCGCAGCCAGCGCCGGGGGCAGGGCATCGCCAAGCGAGCGCCCCGAACGCACCTCGAGCAACACCCGGGCCGCCAGGGTCTGGGGCCGGGCACCGCGGTCAGGCAAACCGTGCTCCGGTCAGGTCGTGAGCGTTCAGGAATTCTTGGGCAGTCAAGGGTTTGCCGCCCGGGCGCTGCAGCCGACGCAGAAGCAACATGCCCTCTCCGCATGCGACCAGAATGCCATCGGCAGTTGCCTGGATGACCTCCCCGGGCGCACGCCCGGTATCGCCGGCCAGGGGGGTGGCGTCCCAGATGCGCAGCGTATCGTCGCCCAGTTGCGCCTGCGCGACGGGCCAGGGGTTGAAGGCACGCACCCGCCGGGCCAGCAGTTCGGCCGGGGCGCTCCAGTCGATAGCCGCTTCCGACTTGACCAGCTTGCGGGCGTAGCAGGCCTCTTCATCATTCTGTTTCTGCCCGCGCAGGCTTCCATCCTCGATTCCGGGCAGAGCGGCCATCAAGGCCTCGGCGCCCTGTTCGGCCAGGCGGTCATGGAGCGTGGCGGCGGTATCTTCCTCGTGGATCGGCGTGATCCGCTTGAGCAGCATGTCACCGGTATCGAGGCCCACGTCCATCTGCATGATCGTGATGCCGGTATCCCGGTCCCCGGCCTCGATCGCACGTTGAATGGGGGCGGCGCCCCGCCAGCGTGGCAGCAGGGAGGCGTGAATGTTCACGCAGCCCAGCCGCGGCGTTTCCAGCACGGAACGAGGCAAAAGCAGACCGTAGGCTGCCACGACCATCAGGTCTGGTTTCAGGGCGGCCAGCTCGGCCCGCGCCGCTTCTTCCTTGAAGTTCAGGGGCTGAAAGACCGGCAGTCCAAGCTCCTCGGCGCGCTGCTTGACCGGGCTGGGCTTGAGCTTTTTGCCCCGTCCTGCGGGCCGGTCGGGCTGGGTGTAGACACCGGCGAGCTCGTGCCCGGCTTCGACGATCGCCGAAAGCGCCGGTACAGCGAAGTCCGGCGTGCCGGCATAGACGATCCGCAGGCTCACGCTACCGCCTCCCCGGCGAGCCGGCGTGCCTTTTCCAGCTTCTTGCGGATGCGCTGTCGCTTGAGCGAAGACAGGTAATCGATGAACAGCTTACCGTCGAGATGGTCCAGCTCGTGCTGGATACAGACGGCAAGCAGGCCGTCGGCATCCAGCTCGAAGGTCTCGCCGTGTTGATCCTGTGCCCGGACGCGGACCCGTTCGGCGCGCGTTACGGTCTCGTTCACGTCCGGAATGGACAGGCAGCCCTCCTCGGAATCCACCTCGCCCTCGCGCGCGAGAATCTCTGCATTGACAAAGACCCGGGGATCGCTGTGATCTTCGCTGCAGTCGGTCACGAACACCCGCTGGTGCACGTCGATCTGGGTGGCCGCCAGGCCCACGCCGCGCGCTTCGTACATGGTCGTGAACATGTCCTCGACCAGCGTTTCAAGCGACTGGTCGAATCGCTCGACCGGTTTGGCGACAGTGCGCAGCCGGGGGTCCGGGCAGATCAGTATGTTTCTTGAAGACATTTTTTGACAGATACTTGCAAAAAAGGAGTGCGCAGCCTGGCGAACGGATGGTCAACCTGCGCGGGAGACTTCAGTGCCCTTGTCCGCTTGCTTCGGGAAGATCTGCACGAATGCAGGCCTTCCTTGGCGGGCGGCATTCTGGCACCTGATTGATGTGTTGCGAGGCATGGGCTGGATCTGATCCAAGCCACGCCATTTGCATCAAGTTTCTCCCAACCGGCTGCGGTGCGCAATGGCCGGAGCCGGTTGGCGGTGGTTCGTTGCGCGCTTTTGCGCTATGTTCTGCAACTGAACCGGGCATGAGCGCACCGCCCCGGGCAGGGACAGGAGGCATTGCCGCCGTGGGCCTGCGCCTTCGGGGCATGCGACCTTTTCCGGTCGGGCGTGGACGGCCCGACGCGTCATCCCGTCTTTCGGCGCTCAATCTGCACAATCCAAGGACGTTACCGAACATGAAACCTCGCTTCATTGCCTCCGCCCTGATGGCCGGCCTGCTGGTGGCGGGCTGTGCAACCACCATGGACGAGCGTCGTCCGGTCAATGAGCCGGTCGATCCGGTGGCGACCCCGGACGAGCCGCGACCCGAGCCTGCGCGCATGGCGCGCCAGGAACTCACCGCCGAGGAGGCCGAGCAGCGTTTCCGGTCTTTGGAGGCGCGGCCCTACGTCGTTGAAAAGGGCGACACGCTCTGGGACATCGCAGCGCATTTTCTCGAAAACCCGCTGTACTGGCCCGAGATTTGGCATGACAACCCGCACATTGCCAACCCCCACCTGATCTACCCCGGCGACCGGATCGAGATTGTCTACAAGCGCGGCGTGCCGCGCTTGACGGTGACGCTCTCTCCGCGGATGCGAGCCGAGCCGCTTCCCCCGCCGATTCCGGTGCTGCCGCTTGATCTGCTGCGTCCCTACCTGAACTACGACCAGGTGCTGACGGAGGAAGATTTCGAGAATGCGCCGTACATTCTCAGGGCGCGCGATCCGATCACGCTGATTTCCGCCGGTGACACGGTCTACGTGCGTCCGGCGCTGGAAGACGGCGTGGTCAACTATTCGGTTCTGCGTCCGGGCGAGGCGCTGGTCGACCCGGAAACCGGGGAAACGCTCGGCTTGCGGGCGATCTTTGCCGGTGAGCTGCGGATGGTCCGTCGTGGCGACCCGACCGTGCTTGAGGTCGAGGAGGCCACCCGCGACATCCGCCAGGGGGACCGGCTGTTCCGCATGCCCAGCGAGCCCTTCACCCGCGACGTGGTGCCGACCATTCCTGAGTGGGACATCCGGGGGCAGGTCATGTTCCTGCCCGACGCCATGTCACAGGTCGGTCGCAACCAGGTGGTCGTGATCAATCGTGGCGCCCAGGACGGGCTTGAAGTGGGCAACCTGCTTGAGATCCACGAGCGCGGCGGGCTGGTGGCCGACGACTACTCGCGCAGCGAGTCCGACCGGGAGCGTGCCGGCAATGGTGATATCTGGGTCCGTCTGCCCAACGTGCCCACCGGTGCCCTGATGCTGTTCCGCGTCTATGACCGGGTCAGCTACGGTCTGATCCTCGAATCCAAGCGGCCGGTCCAGGTGGGCGATCTGGTCGTCACGCCCGACGAGTGAATCGTTCGGCTTGACCGTGAAGGCCGGGGAAGCCGAGGCCGCCATCGATCCGATCCCGGAAGCCTGGTTGCGTCTTCAAGCCATACCGGGACTTGGGTCGGTCAGGCTGGCGCGTCTTGCCGAACACTTCGGCGACCCGCGGGTGGCGCTTGATGCCGCCGATGCCGAGTGGCGGGCGGCAGGCATTCCCGCTTCCGTGATCTCGGCGCGGGTCGCGGGTCGCGCCGAGATGTCGTCCGTCGTTGACGCTGCAACCGCCTGGCTCGGCCGTGATGAGCGCAATCATCTGATCTTCCCGGGGCATCCTCACTACCCGGTCCAGCTGAACGACCTGCCGGACCCGCCTCCGCTGCTGTTCGCGGTTGGTCGGGTGGACCTGCTTGGCCAGCCCCAGCTTGCGATGGTGGGCAGCCGGCATCCGACCACGGGCGGGCGGGATCATGCCCGGGCCTTTGGCCGCCACCTTGCTCGCTGCGGCCTGGTCGTGGTCAGCGGGCTGGCGCAGGGGATCGACGCGGCCGCCCATCGCGGGGCGCTCGAAGGCGCCGGCCCGACCATCGCGGTCATGGGGACGGGGCCGGATCGGATCTACCCCGCAGTGCACCGGGAACTGGCCCACGCGATCGTGGCCCAGGGCGGGCTGCTGCTCAGCGAGTTCCTGCCCGGCACCGGTCCGCAGCGCGAGCACTTTCCGCGTCGAAACCGCCTGATCAGCGGGCTTTCTCTGGGGACGCTGGTGGTCGAGGCGGGGCTTCGTTCCGGTTCGCTGATCACGGCGCGACTGGCGGCGGAGCAGGGGCGGGAGGTGTTCGCGATCCCGGGCTCGGTCCACAATCCGCTGGCCCGCGGCTGCCACAGGCTGATTCGGGAAGGCGCCAAGCTGGTCGAGTGCGCTGATGACATTCTCGAGGAATTGTCCCCACGGCTTCAGGGTTATCTTGTCGATCCTCCTGTTTCCGAGCCGAAGAACGATGCCGCCCTGCCCGAGGGCGCGTCCGGCGAGGATGTGGAATACCGTCGGCTGATCGACTGCCTTGGTTTTGACCCCGTGCACGTCGATGCACTGGTCGAGTGCAGCGGATTGACCGCCGAAGCGGTTTCCTCCATGCTGCTGATGCTCGAGCTCGATGGACGGGTCGAGTCCCTGCCCGGCGGACGCTACCAGCGCAGCCGCTGAGGGCGGCTCACTTCGTCCGGGCCTCGTGCCGATTCCCGTGAACATTCCTTTTTCGAATGAAAGAAAACGTCCTTGATCTTTTGATGTACCTGTTCGAGAACTTCCTGGAGGACGAGCAAGCCTTCCTGCCGGCCTCGGACCGGGAATCGCTGCAACTGAGCCTCATGGAGGCCGGTTTTGCGCCTGACGAGATCAACAAGGCCTTCGACTGGCTGGAGGCGCTGGCTGTCTCCACGCCGCAGGGGCGGCAGGAGAGCGGTCAGTCCCCTGCCAGCCGGATATATGCGCCCCAGGAGCAGGACCGGCTGGATGTCGAATGCCGCGGCTTCCTTCTTCAGCTGGAGGAAATCGGCATCCTGAGCGCCCAGAGCCGCGAGCTGGTCATCGACCGGGTCATGGACCTTGAGGACGAGGAGCTTGATCTGGAGCGCCTCAAGTGGGTGGTGCTCCTCGTCCTGTTCGCCCAGCCCGGCGAGGAAGATGCCTACGCCTGGATGGAAGACCTGGTTTTCGAGAACTCCGTCGGCTATCTGCACTGACAGGATCGAATGAGCAACAATCTCGTCATCGTCGAATCGCCTGCCAAGGCGAAAACCATCAAGAAATACCTGGGGCCAGGCTACGAGGTCATGGCTTCCTACGGACACGTGCGCGACCTGGTCCCCAAGGAAGGGGCGGTGGATCCCGAGCACGGTTTCGCGATGCGCTACAGCATCATCGACAAGAACGCGCGTCACGTCGACGCCATCCGCAAGGCGCTGAAAAAGGCCGACACGCTGATGCTGGCCACTGACCCCGATCGCGAAGGGGAGGCGATTTCCTGGCATTTGTACGAACTGCTCAGGGAGGATGGCCTGCTGGATGATCGTGAAGTGCGCCGGGTAGTCTTCTACGAGATCACCAAGCGGGCAATCCGTGACGCGGTGGCGAATCCGCGCGATCTGTCGATGGATCTGATCAATGCCCAGCAGGCGCGACGGGCCCTGGATTACCTGGTAGGTTTCAATCTCTCGCCCCTGCTGTGGAAGAAGATCAATCCCGGCCTTTCGGCCGGGCGCGTGCAGAGCCCTGCGCTGCGTCTGATCGTGGAGCGCGAGGAGGAAATCGAGGCCTTCAAGCCGCGTGAATACTGGAGCGTTGAGGCGTCGGTGGAAAAGACTGGCCAGCCATTCACGGCCCGGCTTTCGGTGCTGGATGGTGAAAAGGCGGAGCAGTTCACGCTGACCGACGAGGCGACCGCGATGGCTGCGCGGGAGCGCCTGCTGGCCGCGGCCGGCGGGGCCCTGTCGGTGCTGAAGGTCGAGAAGAAGCAGCGTCGTCGCAAGCCGGCCGCCCCCTTCACCACCTCGACCATGCAGCAGGAAGCCGTGCGCAAGCTGGGCTTTTCGTCCAGCCGCGCCATGCGGGTGGCCCAGCAGCTTTACGAGGGCGTTGACATCGGTGCCGGCACGGTGGGTCTGATCACCTACATGCGTACTGACTCGGTCACGCTTTCGGACGAGGCCGTCGGCCAGATTCGGCAGCACATTCTCTCGCGCTTTGGAGAAAGCCACCTGCCGAAGTCGGCCAATGTGTACAAGACCAAGTCCAAGAATGCCCAGGAAGCGCACGAGGCGATCCGTCCGACCTCGGTTGACAACGTCCCGGACAAGATTCGCGCGCACCTGACGCCGGATCAGTTCAAGCTTTATGACCTGATCTACAAGCGGGCAGTCGCCAGCCAGATGGCGCCGGCGGTGTACGACCAGGTCGGGGTCGATCTGGCCGCAGGCGAGGAACATCGTTTCCGCGCAAACGGCTCCACGCTGAGGTTCCCCGGCTTCATGGCGGTCTACCGTGAAGACGTGGACGATGCCAGGCCCGGTGACGACGAGGATCGTCGTCTGCCGCCCCTGGAGGAGGGGGACCAGGTGGACCTGCTGGACATCGAGGCCGCCCAGCATTTCACCGAGCCCCCGCCGCGCTACACGGAGGCCAGCCTGGTCAAGACGCTGGAGGAGTTCGGCATTGGGCGACCATCGACCTATGCGAGCATTATTTCCACGCTGCAGTCCCGCGAATACGTCACCCTGGACCAGCGCCGGTTCATGCCCACTGACATGGGCCGGGTGGTCAACGGCTTTTTGACCGAGTACTTCCACGACGTGGTGGACTACGAGTTCACGGCGCGGCTGGAGGATGATCTGGATGCAGTCTCGCGCGGCGAGATTGACTGGGTGCCACTGATGGAGCGGTTCTGGGAGCCGTTTCACGAGCGGGTCGAGGATACGGCCAAGAACGTTTCCCGGCAGGATGCTGCCCAGGGGCGTGAACTTGGCATTGATCCGAAAAGCGGCAAGCCGGTGACGGTTCGCCTGGGGCGCTACGGGCCTTTCGCCCAGATCGGCACCAAGGATGACGAGGAAAAGCCGCGCTTTGCCTCGCTGCGCAAGGGGCAAAGCATCGCCACCATCACGCTGGACGAGGCGCTGGAGCTGTTCAAGCTGCCACGCAAGCTTGGGGAAACGCCGGAAGGCGAACCCGTGGAGGCCAACGTCGGCCGCTTCGGCCCCTACGTCAAGTTCGGCAAGAAGTACGCCTCGCTGGGCAAGGACGACGACCCCTACACCATCGAGCTGCCCCGGGCCCTCGAGATTATCGAGACCAAGAAGCTGGCCGAGGCCAACCGCATCATCCAGCAGTTCGCCAGCGGGATCGAGGTGCTCAACGGACGCTACGGCCCCTACGTGACCGACGGCAAGAAAAATGCAAAGGTCCCCAAGGACGTGGATCCTAAGACTCTGACCGAGCAGCAGTGTCTCAAGATGATCGAGGAGGCCCCCGAGCGCAAGGGGCGGCGCGGGAGTGCGGCGCGCAAGGGGGCGACGGGTACGCGGGCCAAGAAAACCTCGACATCCCGAGCCTCCGGCAAGTCCACCGGCCGCGGTGCCAAGAAGGAAGGCTGACCAATGGACAAGCCGGCATCGCGCCCTGCCTGGCCCTTTCGACGTGCGGCCGCCTGTCTGCGCGCCGGCGGTCTCGTGGCGTATCCGACTGAGGCAGTGTACGGCCTGGGCTGTGATCCGCTGGACGAGGGGGCGATCTCCAGGCTGCTTGCGGTCAAGTACCGGCCCTGGTCGCAAGGGCTGATCCTGGTCGCCGCCCAGGTGGAGCAGTTGCAACCCTACCTGGCTACCGTTCCGGAATCGGAATGGAACCGCGTGCTGCCGACCTGGCCTGGCCCCCATACCTGGCTCCTGCCCGCTGCGCCCGGTCTCTCGCGGCTTCTGACCGGGCGGCATGAGCGCCTTGCCGTTCGTGTGAGCGCCGATCCGCGGGTGGCTGCGCTCTGCCGGGCCTTCGGCGGCCCGCTGGTTTCCACCAGTGCCAATCGCAGTGGTTTGCCCCCGGCCCGTTCGGCCTTCGCCGTTCGCCGGGCGCTTGATGGCGAGATCGACCTCGTTGTTGGCGGCGCGGTCGACCGGCGAGCACGCCCGTCCACCATCCGCGATGCCCGGGACGGCCGCGTCCTGCGCGCCTGACCTGTCCTTGCCCGTGGCCGTGCCGGAAAATGACCGGGTCGAGGACCGATTTCGCGTCGGCTTTCTCCACCCGCGCTTCTGGCCGACCTGGCTTGGCGCGGGGCTGCTCTGGCTGCTCGCCCGGGCACCTAACGGCATCCGGCTGGGGCTTGCCCGCCTGCTCGCCACCGCCTATGCGCGCCTGCATCCCAAGCGACCGCAGCGAGTTCGCGAAAATCTTTTGCTTTGCTTTCCCGACCTGGACCAGGCGGCGCGCGAGGCGGTCTGTCGGCGGGTGCTGCTGCTGCAGGCCTATGCGCTGGTCGATCTGGGCCGGCAGTGGTTTCTTCCGCGTGCCCGGATCCTCGACAGCATCCGGGTTGAAGGACAAGAGCATCTGGAAGCGGCACGCGCGCAGGGGGGCGTTACCCTGCTGACCGGACACAGTGCCGGGCTGGAGTGGCTGGCTGCCTTCAGTAGCCTGCATTTTCAGGGCAGCTCGATTTACAAGCCCTTCAAGGGCAACCCCTTGCTCGACTGGCTGTTCACCCGGGCGCGCACCCGGTTCTCCGGCCGCGTCTTCTTGCGGCGGCATGGTTTGCGACCCCACCTGCGGGTTCTTCGCCAGGGCGGCGCCTTCTTCTACATCGCCGACGAGGATCTGGGCGAGGCCAACGGGGCCTTCGTGCCCTTTTTTGGCGCCCCGAAAAAGAACACCCTCGCGCTGCTCGGGCGAATCCGACAGATGTCCGGGCAGCCGGTACTACCCTGCTTCGGCCGTGTCGAGCCGGAACAGGGCCGGTACTGCCTGACTTTTCTTCCGCTTTGCCACGACGTGCCTGTGGATGCGGCTGAGTCAGCCCGGGTAACCAATCGTCTGCTCGAGCAAATGATCGCCCCGGATCCGGCGCAGTACATGTGGCAACTCAAACTGTTCAAGACCACCGATCCCGACCAGGAGCAGGGCGGCCCGGAATGAACGCCGGTCGGCAGGCAGGCCGCTTTTGATAACCGCCCAATGATATGGCAGTCTACATGATCGCCCTGCCGTCCTATGACGCAATCCATTGAGTTGCTTGGCCCGGGCCGACACTTGCTCGGCCCGGGCGTTTCTGACCAATGGCGATGGATGGCTTTGTTGAGCGATTCCCTGTAAGAGGAACAAACCCAATGTTGTTTGCGCGCTTCCTTTTGCGTCGTTTGATCGGTCTGCGAGATCGGCCATCTCATGGTCAAGACGCGCCAGCAAGGTTTCGATGGATCGCGATTATCGCCTTGGTCTTTCCGCTGCTGCTGACGCTGGCCGGATGCCGGGAGGGCGCGGAGCCTGCAACCGGCGATCCGGTGGTCCCGCTCGTGCGGACAGCCCCGGTAACCGAAGCCGAGCCCTTTGCCTGGTGGCTGACAGGCACTGTGCAGGCCCGTTACGAGTCGGCGCTCGGGTTTCGCGTAGCCGGGAAGATCGCCACTCGCCAGGTGGACGTGGGCGATCATGTGACCGCGGGAACTCCCTTGTTCCGGCTGGATGATCGGGATCTTGTTCTGGCCGCCCGGGAGGCGGAAGCCGCAGTGGAGCAGGCCGAGGCGCGGCATGAGAACGCGCGCCGGGAGGCCGAGCGGGCACAAAGGCTTTGGCCCGAGCAGTCGATCAGCCGGCAGGTTTACGACCGGGTACTGGCGGAGGCCGAGGAGGCTGCCGCCAGCCTGGCCCGAGCGCGTGCGGCGGCGCGCCAGGCGCAGAACCGGCTGGATTATGCCGTGCTGCGGGCCGATGCCGACGGTGTGATCGTGGCGTTGCCGGGCGAGGCTGGGCAGGTCGTGGCAGCCGGGCAGACCGTGGCCGTACTGGCGCAGGACGGTCCGCGCGAGGTGGCCGTGGACGTGCCCGAGCGTCGACTGGCGTCGCTGGCGCAAAATGCGCAGGCGACCAGCCTTGACACGGGGCGCGTCCTGCCGGCTCGGCTGCGTACTCTGGGGGCCGCCGCAGATTCGAAGACTCGCAGCTGGCCGGCACGTTTCGTTCTTGATCTGTCGGAAGATTCCTTGCCCCTCGGGGCCACGGTTCGGCTTGATTTTGCATCAACGCCTGCCGACCTTCGTGTGGTGCCTGTGTCCGCTCTGGTGATTGCAGACGCTGCGGAGGCGACGGTCTGGGTCGTTCGCGGCGAGCCCGGGAGTTTTCACGCCGAGCCGGTCCCGGTGCAGGTTGAGCGGCTGGGTCAGGAGCGTGCCTGGATCCGGACGGATCTGACACCTGGCACGGTCGTGGTGGCCCTGGGGGCCAGCCGACTGCAGCCGGGGCAGCCGGTTCGCCCGCTGGAAGCGGTCGAAGGCTCATGATGGACCGGTTCAATCTCTCCGCGCTGGCGGTCCGGGAACGGGCGGTCACGCTTTATTTTATCTTGATCACGGCACTTGCCGGGGCGCTGGCTTTCGTGGAGCTCGGCCGTGCCGAGGATCCGGTGTTCACGGTCAAGGTCATGACCGTTTCCGCTGCCTGGCCCGGCGCCACGGCGCTGCAGATGCAGGAGCAGGTCGCCGACCCGCTTGAGAAGCGTCTTCAGCAGGTGCCCTATTTCGACTGGGTGCAGACCACGGCCCGCCCGGGCCGGGTCGACATGTTGGTGCAGTTCAAGGACTACACCCCGGCCGACGAGGTCCAGGATGTCTTCTATCAGGTGCGCAAGCGCCTGGGAGACGAGGCGCAGCGCTTGCCGGACGGTGTGGCCGGGCCCTTCTTCAATGACGATTTTTCGGACGTCTACTTCACGCTGTACGCCCTGCGGGCCGAAAACTATCCCTTGCGCCTGCTGGCGCGGGAGGCCGAGCGCCTTCGGGACGACCTGTTGCGTGTCGAGGGGGTGGCCAAGGTCGACCTGATCGGGGAGCGTCCCGAGCGCGTCTTCGTGGAGTTCTCCGACGAGCGCCTGGCCACCCTGGGCTTTTCTCTGGCCGAGGTGATCGAGGCGCTACAGGCGGAAAATGCCCTTTTGCCGGCCGGCAGTATCGAAACGGCGGGGCCGCGGGTTTACCTGCGTCAGGATGCAGAAAAGCTCAGCCTGGACCGGCTCAGGGATTTGCCCATCGAGATCGATGGTCGGCTGCTGCGTCTGTCGGACATTGCCACGGTCGAGCGGGGGTACCGGGATCCGCCGGAGTACCTGGTCCGCAACCGCGGTGAGCCGGTGGTCATGCTGGGCGTGGTCATGAAACCGGGCGAAAACGGTCTGGCCTTGGGCGAGCGCCTGGAAGCCTTCGAGCGAACAATGCCCGAGCGCAGTCCGATCGGGCTGTCGCTTGAGCGGGTCACGGACCAAGAGCGGGCCATCCGGCTGGCGGTGGACGAGTTCCAGCTCAAGTTCCTGGTCGCGCTGCTCGTGGTGATGCTGGTGGGCTTTCTCACCCTTGGTTTCCGGGCCGGCCTGGTGGTGGCACTGGCGGTGCCGCTGACGCTGGGCGCGACTTTCGTGATCATGCAGATCACCGGCAGGAATCTCGATCGCGTTACCTTGGGCGCGCTGATTCTTGCCCTCGGCCTGCTGGTGGACGATGCCATTATCGCCATCGAGATGATGTTGGTGAAAATGGAGGAAGGCTGGGACCGGATGGCGGCGGCCGCCCATGCCTGGACCGTCACGGCCGGGCCAATGCTCGCCGGCACGCTGGTGACGGTGATCGGGTTTGTGCCAATCGGCTTTGCCGCGTCCAATGTCGGTGAGTACGCGGGGAACATTTTCTGGATTCTGGCCTTCGCCCTGCTGATTTCCTGGCTTGTCGCGGTCGCCTTCACCCCCTATCTCGGAGTGAAGCTCCTCCCGAACATCCGGCCGGTTGCCGGCGGGCACGAGGGGATGTACCAGAGCCGCGGCTACCGGATCCTGCGCGCGATGATCACGTTTTTCGTGCGTCACCGGGTATTGGCTGTCCTGCTGACAGTCGGGCTGATGGCGCTGGCCGTGGTGGGCATGAAGGAAAAGGTCGAACAACAGTTCTTTCCCGGCTCAGACCGGCCGGAGTTGCTCGTCGACATCTATTTGCCGGAGGGAACGTCGATTGAGACGACGCGCGCGGTGGCCAAGCGCGTCGAGGCGACCCTGTCCAAAATGCCGCAGACCCGTTCGCTGTCGACCTATATCGGGGCGGGGGCGCCACGGTTTTTCCTCGCGCTGAATCCGGAGCTTCCCAATTCTGCCTTCGCAAAAGTGATTGCCATTGCCGAAGACGCCGACGCCCGCGAGCGCCTGCGGGCCCAGTTGCAGGCCCGCGTCGACGAGGGAGCCTTCCCCGAGGCGCGGGTCCGTGTTCATGCGCTGCTCTACGGCCCGCCCGTGGTCTGGCCGGTGACCTTCCGGGTCATGGGGCCGGATCCTTCGGTCCTGCGCGAGATCGGGCGCAGTGTCCGTGACCGGATGCAGGAAAATCACGACGTGGTTGACCCGCACCTGGAGTGGGGTGAGCGGGTTCCCGTGGTTCGCCTGGTTTATGATCCTGATCAACTGCGGCTTCAGGGCCTGACGCCGCTCATGGTGGCCGAGCAGACCGGGCTCATGCTCTCGGGCACGCCGGTCACCGAATTGCGTGAGGGCACGCGCAGTGTGCCGCTAATGCTTCGCGCACCGCTGGCCGACCGTTCCGATCTTGAGGCGCTGGGGAACCTGACGATCCGCAATGCCGAAGGCCGCAGTCTGCCGCTGTCCCAGGTGGCCTCGCTCGAGATCGACTACGAGGACCCGGTTCTCAAGCGACGCAACCGCGACCCCTTTATCAACGTCAACGCCGAGATCCGTCCGGGAGCGCAGCCGCCCGACGTGACTATGGCCATCTGGCCGGAACTAGCCGATATCCGATCGGACCTGCCGCCCGGTTACCGGATCGAGATTGGTGGGTCGGTGGAGGAGTCCGGCAAGGCTCAGGCATCCATCCGCAAGCTGATGCCGGTGATGGTCCTGCTCATGATCACGGTGATCATGCTGGCCATGCGATCCTTTGCCGGAACCGTCATGGTTCTTTTGACCGGGCCGCTGGGGCTGATCGGGGCCGTGGGTGCGCTGCTGCTGTTCAAGCAACCGTTCGGGTTCGTGGCCACGCTGGGTCTGATCGGCCTGGCAGGCATCCTCATGCGCAACACGCTGATTCTCGCCGGGCAGATTCAGGAGAACCGACGCGAGGGCATGGATGACTGGAATGCGGTGATCGAGGCGACCCTGCGGCGTGCGCGGCCGGTTGTCGTGACGGCACTGACTGCTGTGCTGGCCTTTATCCCGCTGACATTCAATACGTTCTGGGGACCGCTGGCATACGTGCTTATTGGCGGAATCACCATGGGAACCGTGTTGACACTGTTGTTCCTGCCGGCCATATACGCGCTTTGGTTCCGCGTCAAACCGCCCGCCCAGGTCTGACCGGGACCTCAGCCCGGCTGCTCGACCAGCTCGATGGCATTGCCATCGGGGTCCCGGCAGAAGATGGCGGCCCGGCCCGAGCGGGATGCGGTGTAGGGAATGCCCAGATCCTCCAGGCGCGCGATGAATGGGGCCAGCACGTCGACCTGCAGGGCCAAATGGCGGTCCCGTCCGCCGTGTTCGGGGCGCGGGGCGTCTGCTGACGGGTCGGGCAGCTCCAGCAGGTGCAGTGTCTGCCCATTGCCCAGGCAGAGCCAGGCCCCGGGAAAGCCCAGCTCGGGCCTTTCTTCAGGTCGCAGCCCCAGTAGATCCTTGTAAAACGTCAGCGCCCGCTGCGTATCGCCCACCAGCAGGCTGGCATGATGCATTTTCTGGACCCTGCCCTCGGTCATTGTTTCGCTCCGGTCGGTTGCGGGAATATGCGTTTATACTGTCGCGCGTTGCGTGCATGCAGGAAAGGCTGCGTGCCGTGTTTTTCAAGGTGCCTGCCCGATTCGTTCTGACCGTCGGGGAATCAGGCTGCCTTCGATTGGGGCATGGATGCCCCAACGCTCAATGGCGCAAGCCATTGAATTGCGGAG
>JBNGDJ010000016.1:0-8251 GCA_049974825.1 Halothiobacillaceae bacterium
GGGGCATCCATGCCCCAATCGGGAATCTGAAGCATTCGTGCAGAGATTCCCTAACGATTCCCACGCAGGGCGCATGACGCTAGCAACTGGCTGGTTTCGGAGCAAGCATGGGCTGTGCTAGCCTCTTTTGCCTCACGTTTTCAACAGACTGCTGCCTGACGCCCCTTGGACAGGTCCCGTTCGACAGGACGTTGATCCCTGCGCGAAGATCAGAGAATCCCGGGTTGACGGGAGTGCCGGGGACCTTGCCGCGCTTGAGCGCAAAGCGGCCTCGCGCTACTCTTTCGCGCCGCTCGAGAGCCGGAGCCTGGCCCCGGCAAGCGCGTCCTGGTGCGGGCGGATCAGGCCCGCGCGCAGCCATGTCGCGGAGGGGGCGGCCCCATGACCGATTTTGATTTACGAGGATAATCTCGAGCATGAGTCTGAACGAGTCCGATGTCGACCGAATCGCAAAGCTGGCCCGTCTTGGGATACGTCCCGAGCAGCGCAGCGCCTATGCGCAGGATTTGAGCACCATACTGGACCTGGTTGAGCAGATGAGCCAGGCGGATGTCGCGGGCGTAGAGCCCATGGCCCATCCGCTTGACATGCAGCAGCGGCTTCGGGCCGATGAGGTGACCGAATCCGATCAGCGGGATCGCTTCCAGTCCGTGGCGCCAGCGGTGGAAAACGGCCTTTTCCTGGTCCCGCGCGTGATCGAGCGCGATTGAACCCAATCCGCGCCGGCTGCAGGCCAGCCCGGCGCCGAATCAACATCTTCACGCAACGAGGATTGACGATTCCGTGTCTCATCATGAATCGACGCTGGCGCAGCTTCGCGCCGACCTGGACGCCCGCCGCATTTCGGCCCGGGAGCTCACCGAGCATTTTCTCGGACGGATCGACCGTCTCGACGGTGCGCTGAATACCTTTATCACGCTTTGTCCCGAGCAGGCGCTCGCCCAGGCAGAGGTGGCCGACCAGCGAATCGGGGCGGGGGAAGCCGGACCACTGACGGGCATTCCCTTCGCGCACAAGGACATCTTCTGCACCCGCGGGGTCCGGACGACCTGCGCCTCGCGGATGCTGGCCGATTTTGTCGCGCCCTACGATGCGACGGTCCACCAGCGGCTGGAGGCGGCCGGCGCGGTGCTCCTGGGCAAGACCAACATGGACGAGTTCGCCATGGGCTCTTCCAATGAGAACAGCCATTTCGGCGCAGTGCGCAACCCCTGGGATCCGTCAGCCGTGCCGGGTGGGTCTTCCGGTGGATCCGCGGCGGCCGTGGCCGCGCGGCTGACTCCGCTGGCCACCGGAACGGACACGGGCGGCTCGATTCGCCAGCCGGCAGCATTCTGCGGCATAACCGGCATCAAACCGACCTACGGCCGGGTTTCCCGCTACGGCATGATTGCCTACGCATCCAGCCTGGACCAGGGCGGGGCGATGGCAGCTTCAGCCGAGGATTGCTCGGTACTGCTTGCTGCCATGGCCGGCTTCGATCCACGCGATTCAACCAGCGTCGACCGGCCAGTACCTGACTATCGTGCTGCCCTGGATGGCGGCTTGCGCGGGCTGCGCATTGGCCTGCCCAAACAGTGGTTTTCTGACGAGCTGGAAGGCGAAATGGCCTCGGTGCTCGAAACGGCAATCGACGCCTATCGCCAACTCGGCGCCGAGGTTCGGGAAGTTGATCTGCCCAACCTGTCGCTGGCGATTCCGGCCTACTACGTCATTGCCCCGGCAGAGGCTTCCTCCAACCTGTCCCGTTATGATGGCGTGCGGTTTGGACACCGCTGCGAAGCGCCGCGCGACCTGGAAGACCTGTACACCCGCTCGCGCTCCGAAGGCTTCGGCGAAGAGGTCAAGCGAAGGATTCTGATCGGGACCTACGCGCTGTCGGAAGGCTACTACGACGCTTATTACCTCAGGGCCCAGCGCATTCGGCGGCTGATTGCCGATGACTTTGCGCGGGCGCTGGCCGACTGCGACGTGCTCATGGGGCCGGTGACGCCGACGGCCGCCTTCGACCTGGGCAGCAAGGTCGACGATCCGGTCCAGATGTATCTCGAGGACGTCTACACGCTGGGCGTGAACCTGGCTGGCCTGCCTGCGCTTTCACTGCCCGTCGGTCAGATTGGTGGTCGACCCGTGGGCCTGCAGGTAGTCGGAAGGCACTTCGATGAAGCCCGTCTGCTCAATGTGGCGCATGGCTATCAGCGAGAGACCGACTGGCACCGCCGGCTTCCTCCGGGCGCCGAAGCTTGATGCGTGGCGGGACGTGCCGGTGAACTCCGGCAGCAAGTCCTGCACCGAAGTAGAACCAGACAGGATAGATTCAGATGCAATGGGAAGTCGTGATCGGGCTCGAGATCCATGCCCAGCTGGCCACGCGCTCGAAGATCTTTTCCGGCGCCTCCACAGCCTTCGGCGCCGAACCGAACGCCCAGGCCTGTGCCGTTGACCTCGGTCTGCCCGGCGTTCTGCCGGTGTTGAACGCCGAAGCCGTGCGCATGGCGGCCCGGTTCGGCCTGGCCATTGGTGCGCAGGTGGCCGAGCGCAGCGTCTTTGCCCGCAAGAACTACTTCTACCCGGACCTGCCAAAGGGCTACCAGATCAGTCAGTTTGAACTGCCCATCGTTCATGACGGTCGGGTGCTCATCAAGCCTGAAGGCGATGAAGAGCCCAGGGAAATCGGCGTGACACGCGCCCACCTTGAGGAAGATGCCGGCAAGAGTCTGCACGAAGATTTTCACGGCATGACGGGTATTGACTTGAACCGGGCCGGAACGCCGCTGCTCGAAATCGTCTCCGAACCCGACCTGCGCTCGGCGCGCGAGGCAGTGGAGTACGCGAAGAAGATCCATGCCATCGTGCGTTACCTCGAGATCTGCGATGGCAACATGCAGGAAGGCTCGTTCCGCATGGATGCCAACGTGTCAATCCGGCCCCGTGGCCAGGAAGCCTTCGGGACTCGAACCGAGATCAAGAACGTCAACTCCTTCCGTTTTCTGGAAAAGGCCATCCTCTTCGAGGTCGAGCGCCAGGTTGACGTAATCGAAGGTGGCGGAAAGGTCGTGCAGGAAACCCGGCTCTACGACCCGGACCGCGATGAAACCCGCTCGATGCGCACCAAGGAAGAGGCGAATGACTACCGGTACTTCCCGGACCCGGATCTGCTGCCGGTGGTGATTGAACCGGCGTTCCTGGACGAGGTGCGCGCTTCGCTGCCTGAGCTGCCGGAGGCCAAGGCCGAACGTTACCAGGAAGAATTCGGGCTTTCGACCTACGATGCCGGGGTGCTCACGTCCACCCGCGAAATGGCCGGTTACTTCGAGGCCGTGGTTGCCCGGGCCGGGGCGGCCCAGGCCAAGCTGTGTGCCAACTGGGTGATGGGTGATCTGATGGGTCGCCTGAACCGTGAGGAGACCGGTATCGAGGACAGCCCCGTCTCGCCCGAACGGCTGGCGGGTCTGGTGACGCGCATCGCCGACAACACGCTTTCCAACAAGCTGGGCAAGGAAGTCTTCGACGCCATGTTCCAGGGCGAGGGCGATGCCGATTCCATTATCGACAAGCGCGGGCTTCGCCAGATTACCGACACCGGGGCGATCGAGGCCATGATCGACGAAGTGATCGCGGCCAACCCCGACCAGGTGGCCCAGTACCGCGGCGGCAAGGACAAGCTCTTCGGGTTCTTTGTCGGGCAGGTCATGAAAGCCGCTCGGGGCAAGGCCAATCCCGCGCAGGTCAACGAGCTGCTCAAGAAGAAGCTGGCAGGGGAATGACTGTGACCGACCCATCCCCGCCATCAGTCAGTGAAGAGACCGACCGGCTGCTTCGGTTTGCCGTCGCGCCCGGCCACGTGCGCGGCGTGGCGGTGTCGCTGGACGAAGGCTGGCGCACGGTGATTGAACAGGCACGCTATCCGGAGCCCGTGGCCCGGCTGCTGGGCGAGGCGTTGGCGGCTGCCACCATGATGGTGGCCACGCTAAAGTTCGAAGGCCGGCTGGTGCTGCAGCTGCGCGGAGACGGGCCGTTGAACATGATGGTGGTGCAAGTGCGCAGTGATCGCAGCTACCGGGCGCTGGCCCGCTGGAGCGGCAATCCCGCGGGCGCCACGCTTCAGGAACTGACCGGGCATGGACAGCTGGTTCTGACCATCGAGCCCGAGCGGGGCGAGCGTTACCAGTCCATGGTGCCGCTGGTCGGCAATTCCCTCTCGGATGCGCTCGCGGTTTATTTCGAGCAGTCCGAGCAGCTGCCCACACATTTCGTTCTTGCGGCGGATGAGCGGCGGGCCACTGGCCTGATGGTCCAGCGGATGCCAGGCGAGGGCGGCCGGACTGGCGATGGGGAGCCTGCCGAGGACTGGGGGCGCGTCGAGGCCTTGGTTGGCACGCTGTCCGCCGAGGAACTGCTGGAGCATCCGGTGCGGACAGTTCTGTATCGCCTGTTCCATGAGGAACGGGTGGAGGCACTGGAGCAGTCGCCGCTGCAATTTGTCTGCGGCTGCTCGCGGCAGCGGGTCGGGGAGATGATCGCAAGCCTGGGGGCCGAAGAGGCACAGGCCGCGCTGGAAGACCCCGAGGCCGAGGAAGTGCTGCGGGTCGACTGCGATTTTTGTGGCCAGCGTTACGAGTTTGACGCGGTGGACGTGGCCGAGCTGTTTGCGACGGATGGGCTTTCACAGGGAACCGGCTCGGGGCGGACGCAGTGACCGACAAGTCTCGTGCCGTGAACGAAACGGGAGAAACGCCGTTGAACGACCACCGGGAATACCTTCGGGGCCGGTACCAGCTGGACCGGTTGCAGAGACTGGAAATCCTCGAGGAGCGGTTCGAGGAGGTCTCCCGCGTCATCCTGGCACGGCAGCATCCCGTTACCGGGCTTCTCCCGGCGAGCACGGCAGTCAATGCGCACGGTGACTACACCGATGCCTGGGTGCGTGACAACGTCTACAGCGTGCTCGCCGTCTGGGGGCTCGGGCTGGCCTACCGCCAGGTCGATACCGGCACCGCCCGGGTGCACGAGCTTGAGCAAAGCGTGGTCAAGCTCATGCGCGGACTGATGTTCTGCATGATGCGTCAGGCCCGCAAGGTCGAGCGGTTCAAGCACAGCACCAATCCCATCGACGCCCTTCATGCCAAGTTTGATACGGCCACCGGGCAGGAGGTGGTCGGTGACGAAGACTGGGGGCACTTGCAGCTGGACGCGACCTCGCTGTTCCTGCTGATGCTGGCCCAGATGACCGCCTCCGGCCTGAAAATCGTTTTCAACCGTGACGAGGCCGACTTCATCCAGAACCTCGTCTGGTACATCTCCCGCGCCTACTGTACGCCTGACTACGGCATTTGGGAGCGCGGCAACAAGATCAATCATGGCCTGCGCGAGCTCAACGCCAGCTCTATCGGCATGGCGCTGGCCGCGCTGGAGGCGATGGACGATTTTGACGTCTATGGTGGCGCCGGCGACGAGACTTCCCGAATCCGCGTGCTGGCCGACGACATCGCCCGCACGGAAATGACGCTCAAATCCATTCTGCCGCGGGAGTCCGGCTCCAAGGAAGTGGACGCGGCCCTGCTGTCGGTCGTGGGTTATCCGGCCTTTGGGATCCGCAACCCGGAGCGGATCGACGAGGTCGAGCGCAATATCGTCGACAAGCTCGAAGGGCGTTACGGATGCAAGCGTTTTCTACGTGACGGTCACCAGACCGTGCTTGAGGACCCCTCCAAGCTGCACTACGAACCCGAGGAACTGGAGCGGTTCGAGCATATCGAGTCGGAATGGCCGCTGTTCTTTACCTATCTGCTGCTCAACCGGCTCTTTTCCGGGGACGAAGCAGGGGCCATCGAATACCGCGAAAAGCTCGAACTGCTGTTTGTGCACCGGGACGGGCTCAGACTGTTGCCCGAGTTGTACTACGTGCCCGAGTCGGCGGTTGAAAAGGAAAAGGCTGCGCCAGGCAGTTGCGAGCGCGTGCCCAACGAGAACCAGCCCCTGGTCTGGGCCCAGAGCCTGTTTACTCTTGGGGCGCTCATCCAGGACGGCATGCTTGACCCGGAGGATCTGGACCCCCTGGCCCGACATCGGGCGATTGGCCGTCGAGTCGAGCGACCGCTGATGGTTGCCGTTCTCGCTGAGAGTCGCTCAGTGCAAGGGCGCCTGGAGGATGCGGGAATCCGCGTCGAAACGCTGGACGAGATACAGCCTATCGAGGTGCATCCCTCCTCGGCGCTGGTCGAGACCCTGGCGCAACTGGGCGACAATCCCCGACTGGGCCTGAACGGCCGCCCGCGTCGGCGGGTTCGGGGGCTTACCACCGCGCGTGTCTACGAGTACGAGGGGCGGACCCTGCTTTTCCGGCCCCAGCTGACCGACACGGACGATTTTTATCTCTCCCAGGACACGGAATTTCTGATCACCCAGCTGCGCTCGAAATTCCGATATATCCACCGCTACTGGCGTCGTCCGGGACGCCCGCTGCTGACACTGGTGGTGACCGAACGCATGCTGCGTGAGCCCTGCAGGCGGGCGCTGATCAGTTTCCTGCGCGACGAGGTGCTTGCCGGGGAATCGGGCGGCACGCCGCTGCAGCATGACCGACTCAGCCTGCTGGTCAGCCAGGCCAATATCCAGAAGCTTTCCGTGCCGCTGGTTGTCCGGCCTTCGCTGGCCAGCTTTGTCGATCTCAGTCACCTGGATCGGGTCGATATCTGCAGTACGCGCCCCCTGACCCTGCCGGAGCTTAACGAGATCGAAGGCCGGGACAACGAGGCCCTGCTGGAAGAACTCGACGAAACCCGCAATCTCTATCGCCGACTGGAAATCCTCTCGCAACTGGTCCAGCGGCTGGGTCTGGAGCACGAGTTCGAGCCGGCCGAGGAAGGCCGTCCTCGGCGCACGCTCAAGGGCTGCCTGACCCGCGTGTTCCTGATGGCCCAACGTGACCAGATCTGGGGCATCATGCGTCGGGCCGCTGACCTGCTGGGCAAGGTGGATGCCCACCTTGAGATTTCCCTAATGGACTTGATCATCCGGCAGAAGCGTCTGGCCGTGGGTCGTTCCTACAGCGGCCGGGCGGTGATTACCGAACCGCTGTCCAACGTGGAGATCGTCGAGCGTATTCGTGAATTCTGCGGACAGGACGAACGCGAGCGGATCTTCAACCAGGAACTGATCGTGCATCTGGGCTCCTTGATGCGGGCTGATCCCAACCTGTTTCGGGACATTATCACCCTGCGCGTGGGGCCGCTGCTGCAGACGCTGATTGCCATGATGGCCCGGGAGCGGCGCTGCAGTCCCTCCGAGGCTTTCGATCTGTTGATTGACCAGCCCCCGCACGAGATCAGCGAGCGCCTGTATGCAGCCCTCAGCACAGGAAGTGAAGAGGGCAGACGGGTGGCAGTTGAAGCGCTGCACCTGGCCGAGCGGCCGGCCATGTTTGACACGGTGCATTTTTCCGCTGGCAGCGACCCGCAGCTCGACATGGCCCAGACCGGGGACTGGCTCGCCTGGCGCATGCGCGAGGGGGCGGTCGGCCGTCTGTCCGAATCATTCTATGCGGACGTCTGGTCACTGCTGCGACACTGTCCGGCACTGGTAATCGGAGACCGCTACAACCGCAAGAATGTGCTGGAAAGCCAGCTGTACCTTGCCCAGAGCACCGCCGGGGAAATGAACTTCGCCCTGGAGGTTGAGCACCGACTCAATCGCATCGTGGCACCGGAGTACCGGCAGCTGGTCATCGAGTGTCTTGGTGCGCTGTTCCGGCTGTTCCAGACCAACCCCGATCTGAAGTTCGGTGACCCGCTGGTTCTGGACGTGATCATCGGCCATGCCGTGCGCCTGGGCTGGCTGGAGCGGCAGGGCGATCCGGCCAAGTACAACGAGCAGCGGGACATGGCCTGGAGTGCCTTTTATCAGCTCCCGCCCCACGTGGCCGGCCAGTGCTTCGTGGCCGCCATCGAGTACCTGCTGGACCAGGGTGAGGGCGAGGAAATCAGCCTCAGCGAACTGGAGGAAGACCAATGATCCTGGCCGGGGATATCGGAGGGACCAAAACGCTGCTGGCGCTTTTTCGCGTGGTTGGCAACGAGCTTGAAGCTGTGCGAAGCCGCCAGTTTGTCAGCGCCGAACATGCCGATCTCGAATCAATCTTGGACAATTTCCTGCAGCCCGGCGAGACAGTCCAGGCCGCGGGGTTTGGCGTGGCCGGGCCGGTGGTCGACGGCGTCTGTCGGACCACGAACCTGCCCTGGCTGATCGAGCG
>JBNGDJ010000016.1:8351-24613 GCA_049974825.1 Halothiobacillaceae bacterium
GAATCTACGGGGCCGAGGCCGGCAATCTGGCGCTCAAGTCACTGAGCGTTGGCGGCGTGTACGTCGGTGGCGCGATTGCCGGGCATATCCTGCCGGTATTGCGCGACGGCACGTTCATGAACGGTTTTCTCGACAAGGGGCGCTTCTCCTCGCTTCTGTCCCGCATGCCCGTTCGGGTGGCGACCAATCCGCGGGTGCCGCTGCTTGGTGCCGCCTGGGCGGGTCGGGAGCAGATCGAAGCAGGGGACGAGACGCCCGGGAGTTCAAGATGAAGGATCCGCGTCTTCAGGGCCTGTACCTGGTGACTGACAATGGTCGGACACCCTCGGATCGGCTGGTCACGACTGTTGGTGCGGCGATACGCGGCGGTGTGCGGATCGTCCAGTACCGAGACAAGTCCGGCGACCGGGAACGGCGTCTGCGCGAGGCATCCGCCCTGCGCGCGCTGACCAGTGAACGGAATGTCCTGTTTCTGGTCAACGACGACATCGTGCTTGCCGAACAGGTGGGGGCCGACGGCGTGCACCTGGGCATCGACGACGCCGGTGTGGAAGAGGCCCGGTTGCGCCTTGGAGATCAAGCGTTGATCGGCATTTCTTGTTATGACCGCTTTGATCGGGCGCAGATGGCCGCGGCCCACGGGGCGGACTACGTGGCGTTCGGATCCTTCTTTCCGTCCCGCATCAAGCCCAACGCCCCGCGGGCCAGCCTGGATCTGCTTCGCCAGGCCCGGGAAAAGCTGACACTGCCGATCTGCGCCATTGGCGGGATTTCAGCGGATCAGGCCCCTGCGCTGGTTGCGGCGGGCGCAGACATGGTCGCCGTGATTTCCGCCATATTCAGCGCCGAAAACCCGCAAGAAGCCGCTGCTCAGTTTGCGCCGGCCTTCGAATCGGCGTCAGACTGATCCCGGCGGCCGCCGGATCGGGCACGACCACTCTCGCATGCCAGGAGCACAAAGAATGACCACCCGTTCGCATGAGCTGTTTGAAAAAGCACAGAAGCATATTCCCGGAGGCGTGAATTCCCCGGTTCGGGCCTTTCGCGCGGTCGGTGGCGAGCCGATCTTTGTCGAACGTGCCCAGGGTGCCTACTTCTGGGGCGCCGACGAGGAACGCTATATCGACTATGTCGGCTCCTGGGGGCCGATGATTCTCGGACACGCGCACCGCGAGGTAATCTCCGCCGTTCAGGCGGCGGCTGAAAAGGGGCTCTCCTACGGCGCACCGACAGTCAGCGAAACCGAAATGGCCGACCGGCTCTGTGCGCTGGTTCCTTCCATGGACATGGTGCGCATGGTTTCTTCGGGCACCGAAGCGACCATGAGCGCGATCCGCCTGGCGCGCGGGTTTACCGGCCGGGACAAGATCGTCAAGTTCGAGGGCAACTACCACGGGCATTCCGATTCCCTGCTGGTCAAGGCAGGGTCCGGGGCGCTGACGCTGGGGGTTCCCAGCTCGCCGGGGGTACCGGCGGCATTGGCCGAACATACGCTGACGCTCGAGTACAACAACGTCGAGCAGGTTCGGGAAACCTTCGCCTCCATCGGTGACCAGATTGCCTGCATTATTGTCGAGCCAGTGGCCGGCAACATGAATTGCATTCCGCCTGTCGAAGGATTTCTCGAAACCCTGCGAGCCGTCTGCGACGAACAGGGCGCCGTGCTGATCTTCGACGAGGTGATGACCGGCTTCCGCGTTGCTCTGGGCGGAGCACAGGCCCACTACGGAGTCACGCCGGACCTGACGACACTGGGCAAGGTGGTTGGCGGCGGCATGCCGGTCGGGGCCTTCGGGGGGCGCAAGGACATCATGTCCCACATCTCGCCGCTCGGCCCGGTGTATCAGGCCGGGACACTCTCCGGGAACCCGGTGGCGATGGCGGCCGGCCTGAAAACGCTGGAACTGATTTCCGTACCGGGGTTCTACGATGTGCTGGACCGTCGGGTTGAATACCTTTGTGATGGCATTGTATCGGCGGCCGAAGAAGCTGGAATTGCCATGCGCGCACAACATGCCGGCGGCATGTTCGGGCTGTTTTTCACCGACCAGCCCGCGGTGCGCAATTTTGCTGAAGCCACCGCCTGCGACCTGGAGCAGTTCAAGGCCTTCTTCCACGGCATGCTCGCCGAAGGCGTGTACCTGGCACCTTCAGCCTATGAGGCCGGATTCGTGTCCATGGCGCACAGCGATCAGGACATTGACCGGACCATCGAGGCGGCCACCAAGGTTCTGAACGCCATGGCCGGTTGAGCAGACCCGAAAATTCGCGGCGCCAAGACAAGCGCGTCCACGAAAAGGCCCCGGCAGTTTGCCGGGGCCTTGCGTTTTCGGGGGCAGGGGAACCGGTCTGACCGATGGATTCCCGGGCTGGGAAAGCTGCGGTCGGATCAATCCGGAGCCGGCAACAGGCCCCGCATCTTCTTGAGCGCCGCCGATTCGATCTGGCGGATCCGCTCGGCGGATACGCCGTGTTCCGCGGCGAGTTCTTGAAGCGTGGCCTTTGGCTCAACGAGCCAGCGTCTCTGGAGAATGTCTCGACTGCGCTCGTCCAGGGCGCCCAGCGCTTCGCCCACCTGGTCCAGGCGCCGCTGCCTGTCATCCTGTTCCAGTCCGTCCACTGCCGTATCGCGCCCGTCTGTCAGGTACTGGGCCGGGGCCAGCCGCGGGGCGTCATCGTCTTCCTCGCCACTGGCGTCAAAGGTGACGTCCTGTCCGTAGAGGCGAGCTTCCATCTCCAGCACCTCTCGGGTCGGTACGCCCAGCTCGTCGGCAATGGACTCGGCCTCCTGTTGTCCCATCCAGCCAATGCGATCCCGCAGCCCCTTCATTCTGAAGAAAAGCTTGCGCTGCGCCTTGGTGGTGGCCACCTTGACGATCCGCCAGTTCTTGAGGATGAACTCGTGGATCTCGGAGCGGATCCAGTGGACGGCAAAACTGACCAGACGAACGTTCTGCTCCGGGTCAAAGCGCTTGACCGCTTTCATCAGCCCGACGTTGCCTTCCTGGATCAGGTCCGGCATCGCCAGGCCGTAACCCTGGTAGCTGCGGGCAATGTGCACCACGAAACGAAGATGAGACAGGATGAGCTTCCGGGCCGCTTCCAGATCGTCACGCAGACGGTATCGCCGCGCCAGCTCGCGTTCTTCCTCGGCATCCAGCAGCGGAATCCGGCGTACCTCGTTCAAATACTGCTGAAGCGAGTCGCCAACGACCGGCCAGTTCATCGATTGCGTCATGGTCCTGTTCACCGTGTCTGTTCCTCCGATGGGCGCAATTTTAGCACTCGGCTTGTTTGAGTGCTAACAACCCGCCAGGTTCCCTCGAAAGAACCTTTGTGCGCTCAGGAATCCAGGATTGGAGGATGAATGGCGCAGACCAGGGGACAGGCTTCGAGCCACGGGCTTCATGTCCGGTGCCCCTTGAGCAGGGCTGTCTCAAAGCAAATCGCGCAACCCATTGCATTGCAAAGCCCAGGCCGAGCAGGTATCCGGCCGGGCGTTTCTGCATGATGCCCGGGATGGTGTCCCGCGAAGCTTGGCAAGCGGAAGGGCTACGGCCTGGATTGCAAGGGCCGATGAAAACTGGGGCAATCCGGTCCGGGCGTCAGTCAAGGGTCATTCGGGCAATCACGACACGGCCGGCCAGAAGGGCGCCGAGCCAGCCCAGAACGCCGCCGAGCAACATCAGGCCGAACAGGATCGCAACCGGCTGTTCAAGCATGACGCCGGTGCCGTACAGGCTTGAAATTTCCTGCACCGGGGCGGAGAGATAGGCAATCATGCCTTCGACGATCAGGACGGCACCCAGCCCGCCCGCAAGCCCGGTGACCAGACCGATGTACAGCAGGGGCCGCAGCATGTGGCTGCGGGTGGCGCCCATCAGCTCAAGAAGGCGGATTTCCTCGTGCCGGTCGCGCAGCTCAAGCCGGATGGTGTTGCTGACCACCAGCAATACGGCCACGCCGAGCAGCAAAAGCACGGCCAGAGAAAACTGCACGAGCAGGCGAATCACGGTCTGAAGTCGTTCCATCCAGACGCCATCATGCGCGAGACTCGCAACGCGCGAGTCCGCCGTCAGGCGCTCGCGCAGGCTCGCCAGCCCCCCTGGATCATTCAGCCGAAGATCCAGTTCGATGACATGGGGCAGGGGATTGGCATCGACCAGCGTGTCGATTCCTTCCAGGTTCAGTCGATCGGTCAGGGCGCGCAGGCCCTCATCGGGAGGCACGTGTCTCGCCTGGCGAATCAGCCCGTCCTCGGCAAACTCGGAACGCAGTTCAAGCGCGTCTGCCTGGCCCATGTCCGGGGCCAGGAACAACACGAGCCGGCCGGTATCGGCCTCCAGGCCGGACCCAAGCCGCTCAAGATTGTACGCCAGCGCGCCAAGCAGGCCGGGAATCGCCAGAACCACGGCGATGACGAGGATCGTCGTCAGCGAGGCCATCGGTGCGCGACGCC
This sequence comes from Halothiobacillaceae bacterium, assembly GCA_049974825.1. Classification (GTDB taxonomy): domain Bacteria; phylum Pseudomonadota; class Gammaproteobacteria; order Halothiobacillales; family Halothiobacillaceae; genus JBKHDT01. The sequence continues at coordinate 12,811 of JBNGDJ010000016.1, forward strand.
AGCGCAGCAGTGCCGCGCGGAGACATTCGGCATGGTGTTGGCGCCAGGCGGCCCAGAGTTGGCGGCGACGCTGGCGTCGGTTGCTGCCTGGGGCTTCCTGTTCGGTGGCTGCGTTCATTCACCTTTCTCGATGTGTTCGAGTCGACCGGCGCGCAGAACCAGGCGGGGGACGTCGAAGGTCCGAAGCAGGGCCAGTTCGTGACTGGCAATCAGGACGGTCACGCCGACGTCATTGAATTGCATGAACTGGCGGTAGATCTGCAGGGACAATTCCGGGTCCAGGTTGCCGGTGGGTTCGTCGGCCAGCAGGATCCGGGGGCGGTTCACCAGAGCGCGGGCAATGTTTACCCGTTGCTGCTCGCCTCCGGACAGTTCCTGCGGATAAGCCCGCTCCCGATCGAGCAGACCGACCTTGTCCAGTGCCGCCCGGACCCGCCGGGCGATATCGTCATGGGGATAGGCCGAGACCCGCAGGGGCAGGGCGACATTGTCGAAAACGCGCCGATCCGAAAGGAGATGGTGCTCCTGGAAGACTACCCCGATCTGACGGCGCAGCATGGGAATTCTCCGCCGCGACAGTCGGGAGATCTCGATGCCACCCACGCGGATCCGTCCGCTGGTCGGCCGGTCAAGGCGGGGTATCAGCTTGAGCAGGGTGCTTTTTCCGGCGCCCGAGTGCCCGGTGACGAATGCCATCTGACCTGCCGCCAGCGAGAAACTGACATCCTCGAGGGCGAACTGCCCATTGGCGTGCCGCCGGTGGACGCGCTCGAACTCGATCATGCGTCGGGCCGCTCGCGATCGAGCATTGCATCAACGTAGGCTCGCGCCTCGAAGGGGCGCAGGTCGTCGGGGCGCTCGCCAACGCCAATAAAGCGAATCGGCAGGCCGAGTTCCTCGGCAATCGCAAAGACAATGCCCCCCTTGGCCGTTCCGTCGAGCTTGGTGATGACCAGCCCGGTGACCCCGATGGCCTCGTGAAACTGTCTTGCTTGGTTCAGTGCGTTTTGTCCGATGCTGGCATCAAGCACCAGCAGGACTTCCTGCGGCGCCTCCGCCTTGACTTTCCGCATCACCCGGGTGAGTTTTTTCAGCTCTTCCATCAGCCCGCCCTGGGTGTGCAGGCGGCCCGCCGTGTCCGCGATCAGCACGTCGATTTCCCGGGCCTGCGCGGCCTGGACCGCGTCAAACATGACGGCACCCGCGTCGCGCATGTCCGGCTGGCCAATGACCGGGACGCCGTTACGCTCACCCCAGATCTGCAACTGCTCGACCGCCGCTGCGCGGAAGGTATCCCCGGCGGCGAGCATGACCGATTGGTCCTGCTGAAGCAGCCGGTGCGCCAGCTTGCCGATGGTGGTGGTTTTTCCGGCCCCGTTGATCCCGGCCATGAGGATCACGAACGGGCGCTCGCCGGCAGGGATCTGCAGGGGCACCTGTACCTGCTCAAGCCGTTCGACCATCAAGTCGTACAGTGCTTCGAAAAGTGCTTCGGGGTCGGTCAGCTCCTTGCGCGAGACTCGGTCGGTGAGGTTGTCGATCATGGCGCGGGTGGCGGACATGCCGACATCGGCGAGCAAGAGCCGGGTTTCCAGTTCTTCGAGCAGCTCGTCGTCGATGGTCTTCTTGCCGAGTACCAAGTCGGCCAGCCCCTCGGTAAAGCTGCGCCGGGTCTTGGCCAAACGATTTCTCAGTCGGGAGAACAGCCCGCCCGTGCTTTGCTCTTCGGCAGTGCGGCCGGGCTTGTCGACCGGCCGGGCATAGGCCGGGGTATCCTGCGCGGTGGATGAGGCCTGTGACGAGACAGCCTTGTCGGGCTCGGCACGATCGGGCTCGCTTTGACCGGGTTCCGGCGCGGTGGGGGTCGGCGGTTCGGCTGCCACCACGGGTTCTGTCGTAGCCGGGCGCGCGGCCTCCGTCGGCCTCGAGGGCTGCCGTTCGGCTTCACCCTCCGCCTGTACGGAGTCGCCGCTGCGCTCCACCACTGCCTCGCGAGACTGGTGCGAGTCAGCGGGCTCGCTGGATGCCTCGACCTCGATATCCGCGTTGTCCGCGTTGTCCGCGTCCTTCTCCGTGACATCCGGGGCTGCCTGTTCAGGGGGGGTCTTTTCAGACTCGCCTTTCTTGAAGCGCTTGAGAAAGCCAAACATCGTGGTGTTCTTCGATATGGTCTGTTGGGGAATCGTGGCGAGGAGCCCTGGCGAAGTCTTCTCGCATTCGTATCACTGGCCCGCACAGCCCTGGCCCGCGCCTTTGGGCCGCAGCGGATCCCTGCAATGGCTCGCGGGAACATCGGGCAGGACACGGCGTCTGAGAAGTCACCCTGCCCTCCGCACGGACCGTGTGGCGGGACGGGTATCGTATCATTGGCGCCGGTCAATGCGTACCGGGCAGGGCGCAGGTCCATGGCGAGGAGAGGAAACACGATGGTCAAAGGCAATTTTCTGCGACGCCGCGCGGCGACCTGGATCGCCGCCATGATGGTCTGGATGTGTGCGGCACCGGTCGCGCAGGCAGGCACCGTTCACGAGAAAGTGCTCGACAATGGACTGAAGGTGCTGGTCATGCCGGATCGACGCGCGCCGGTGGTGACATCGCAGCTTTGGTTCCGTGCCGGATCAATGGACGAGCCGGCCGGCGCAACGGGGATTGCCCACATGTTTGAACACATGATGTTCAAGGGCACCGAAACCATGGCCCCGGGGGAATTTTCCGAGCGAGTCGCACGACTCGGCGGGCGAGACAACGCCTTTACCAGCCGGGACTTCACCGCCTACTACCAGACCGTCGCCGCGGATCATTTGTCCGACGTCATGGCTTGGGAAGCTGATCGACTGATGAATCTGGCTCTGGACGAGCAGGAGTTCCTCCGCGAGCGTGACGTGGTCAAGGAGGAATGGCGTACCCGTTTCCGCGACAATCCTGACTCCCGGCTTTACGCCATGCTGCAGGCCACGGCCTTTGTCAGCAGTGGCTACCACCATCCGGTGATTGGCTGGGAAGGCGACATCGACAACTACACCTTGGAAGACCTGAAAAAGTGGCGCGCGGCGCATTACGCACCCAACAACGCCATTCTGGTGGTGGTCGGTGACGTGGACCCCGAAGCAACCTTCCGGCTGGCCGAGGAGCATTACGGGCCGGTTCCCGCGCGGGAGCTGCCCGCGGCCAAGCCACGACAGGAAATCACCCAGCAGGGGACGCGCTCGGTGGACCTCAAGCTGCCTGCACGCCTGCCTCGCCTGATGATGGGCTACAAGGTGCCGTCGCTGGCCAGCGTCGATGCGCAGGAGGCCTGGGTTCCTGACGCGCTGGCGGTTCTTGCGGGTGTGCTGTCCGGCGGGGACAGCGCACGCTTCGCGGAGGATCTGGTCCGGCCCGGACGCCTGGCGGCAGCCTCCGCAAGCTATGACCCGACTGCCCGTGCCCAGACGCTTCTGACGATTTCGGCCGTTCCGAACGATGGGCAGTCCCTCGAAGAAGTGGAGCAGCTACTGCGCGCCCAGTTGGCGCGCCTTGGCGAAGAACCCGTGACGGCCGAAGAACTCGAACGGATCAAGACCCAGGTGATCGCATCGGATGTCTACGGACGCGATTCGATGTTCTATCAGGGCATGAGGCTGGGCATCTACGAAACCGCCGGCATTGGGCATGAAGAAGCGGCAGACTACGTCGAACGCATCGAGGCAGTGACCGCGGAGCAGCTGCAGACGGTGGCCCGGCGTTACTTCAATGACCAGGGCCTGACGATTGCCCGACTGCATCCGCAAACCGAAGACATGCCCAAGGGAGGGAGCGACGCATGAGCCAGCAGGATCGTCGAAAACCCGTCCTTGTCGTGCGTCGACTGGTTCGGGCCACGGTGCTGGTCGCCGGCTCGCTGCTTGCCGGCTGGTCGGCCGCCCCCACAGCTGCGCAAACCGTGCTGCCCTCAACTGAATGGACCCACGAATCCGGTGCCCGGGTAATCTTCTACGCCACCGATGCTCTGCCCATGGTCGATGCCCGGCTGGTGTTTGACGCCGGCGCGGTTCGCGATACCGACGCGACCTCCGGGCTGGCCGCGCTGACCGCCACGCTGCTCTCTGAGGGTGCGGGCGAGCGTGATGCAGATGCCTTTGCCCGCGCCATGGCCGGTCTGGGCGCGGAGTTCTCGGCCTCTGCCCGCTTGGCATCTGCCGCCGTCCGGCTGCGGAGCCTGTCCGATCCAGAACGACTTTGGCCGGCCGTGGACCTGGTGGCCGATGTGCTTCAGACGCCACGACTGCCCGAGCAAGCCTTCGAACGCGAGCGAAGCCGGCAGCTTCTGGGCATTCAGGCACGCCAGCAACGCCCTCAGGCCGTGGCCTCGGACGCGCTGCGCGCCGCACTGTATCCGGGACATCCCTACGGGCGGTCGGATATCGGCACGACAGAGACGGTGGCGAGCCTGACTTACGAGCAAATGCGGGACTTCCATCAGCGGTACTATGTGGCCGCCAACGCACTGCTGGTGATTGTCGGTAACCTGGACCGGGCCGCTGCACAAAGGCTGGCGGATCGCTGGCTTTCCGCATTGCCGGTTGGCGAGCCAGCCGAGGCCCTGCCGCCCGTACCGCAGATTGAAGGCGACCGCAGCATCGAGGTGGACTATCCGTCGGAGCAGTACACCGTGATGGTGGGCTATCCTGGCGTGGCTCGGGACGATCCCGACTACCTGCCCCTGTATCTGGGCAATCATGTGCTGGGCGGCAGCGGCTTTTCCTCGCGATTGATGTCTGACCTGCGCGAGGCCCGGGGCCTGGCCTACAGCGTGTACAGTTACCTGATGCCCCTGCGTGCCGGCGGATCACTGGTCATGGGGATTCAGACTCGCGCGGACGCCGTGGACGAGGCGCGCAGGTTGATGCACGCCGAGCTTGAGGCTTTTGTGGAAACGGGCCCGACGGCTGAAGAGCTGGCCGACAGTCAGGCCAATGTGACCGGTGGTCTGGCGCTCAAGCTCGACAGCAATGCAAAAATCGTCCAACAGCTGGGATCACTGGCCTATTTCGGTCTGCCACTGGATTACTACGACGATTATGTTGAGCGAGTCATGAACCTGACCCCGGAGACCGTTCAGGATGCCTTTGCCCGACGCATTGATCCAGATCGCCGGGTAGCCGTCATTGTCGGCCCCGTTTCCGAACCGGGACAGTGACAATGCCGCACAGGCTGTCTTTTCGAGCGGCATGTTTTCAATCCATGCGCCAATCGGGAATTTCTGCATTCGTGCACAGATTCCCAAGAAAAACCGGGCCGTGCCGGCATGGCTAGGCCGGGTGGGCGCAATCGCCTGAGGATTGTCGGCGGAACACTGCGGCGACGATCACTGCGCTTTCCTGATCGGCCCGGATTGCGCCCAACGCCCGACCGTGTGCGAGAGACGTTGTTCAACTGGCTGACCGGTCGGGTCCGGCAAGCGCGCTGCGTTGACCTCTTCGCGGGATCCGGCGCATTGGGTCTGGAAGCGTTGTCTCGAGGTGCGGCACGCTGCTGGTTCGTGGAGCGGGATCGCCGGGCCGCCGACTCTCTGGCGGGCAATCTTGCCGAACTGGGCGTGGATGATGCAGGTCAGCTGCTCAGGCAGGATGCCCGTCAGGCGCTGTCCGCAGCACCCTGGGCGCAGGAAGGGCAGATTGATCTGCTGTTCATCGATCCGCCCTTTGCCGTGCCCGGCCTGGGCGAGGCTGTACTGGCTCAGGTAGCCGATGCACCCTGGTTGTCCGCCGACGCGGTGATTTACATCGAATACCCTGCCGAAAGCGGCGAACCCGACCTGCCGGCGGGCTGGCAGATTCACCGGCAGGGGCGGGCGGGGGAGTCAGCCTGTCTGCTTCTTCAGCGCGAGGAAAAGCAATCGCTTGGGATGCCGGACTTCAACGGTTGACCACCCAGGCGGTGATGGCTATGGCAATGGCCGCCCCCAGGATGAATTTCCACCAGGGCGCGAAGGTGATGTCTTTTCGGTCCGGGCGCTCGTCCGGCTTCAGGCAGCGGCGTCCGGTGAACATCGGCCCCACCAGGTTCTGACGCTTGAACAGGGCATAAAAAGCAATGGCCGAGACATGCAGGGCAATCAGCCCGATCAGGACATTCGCGTTGTTGTGGTGGATTGCGGTCAGCAGGCGGCGCGTGTCGCTTGAGACCAGGCTGGCCAGCGGACCGCTGAAGAAGATGTCATCATCGGCGAACAGACCCGTGGCCCACTGCACCGTCAGCGAGGCGAGCAGAGCAAGCACGGACAGGGCCCCCAGCGGGTTGTGCCCAAGGCGGATCTGCCCGCCTTCTCCGTGGCGCAGATACGCGATCAGGCGTCGCGGGCCGGGCACGAAGTCCGTGAACCGGGCCGTCTGTGTGCCAACAAATCCCCAGAGCAGGCGAAAGAGGATCAGGGTCATGATGGTATAGCCCGACCAGGCATGCACGGATGTCGCATTGGTCGCGTACATGCTGAGAAAGGACGTCGTGACGGCCGCGAACAGAACCCAGTGGAAAAGGCGCGTGGGCAGGTCCCAGACGCGAAGGCAGGTCCCGTTGCTGCTTGATGTCGAATCACTCATCTTGATTTCCCCCGTGAAGATGCTGCACGGCGCCGGTCGGATGGCGTTGTGCGCAGCCGCGTCAAGAGAGTAAATCTAGCAGACCGCACGAGCTCCGGGGCAAACTCGGCACACAGCCATCCCAGGCATTGTGGGCTGACACAAGCCGATCGCGTCATGCGGATGTCGCCCCGCTGCGGTTGAGCCGCCTTTACTTGATTCGCATGCCTGGCCGGGCGCCCTCGTCGGGCGAGAGGATGAACAGGTCTTCACCACCAGGTCCGGCCGCGAGCACCATCCCCTCGGAGACACCGAACTTCATCTTGCGCGGGGCGAGATTCGCCACCATCACCGTGTGCCGTCCAACCAGGTCTTCCGGCGCGTAGGCGGACTTGATGCCGGCAAACACGTTGCGGGTTTCACCGCCAAGATCCAGGGTCAGGCGCAACAGCTTGTCGGCCCCTTCGACGTGCTCGGCCGCGGCGATCCGCGCCACTCGCAGATCCACCTTGACGAAATCATCGATGGTGATCTGTTCGGCGATCGGATTGGCTTGCAGCTCGGTGGGCGTATTTTCGGATTGTTCGTTCATTGGAGCCTCCGGGGATTGCGTCAGGTCCTTGTGGGCCGCCGCGTCTTCTGCGGCGTCCTGCATCATGGCGGCGATCGCCGTCTCGTCGATCCGTTGCATCAGCGGCTTGAAGGCGTGAATCCGCCGGCCGAGCAGCGGCTTGTCCAGCGCGTCCCAGGTCATGGGCGCGATATCCAGAAATTCTTCGGAGCGCTCGGCCAGAACGGGCAAAACCGGCTTGAGGTAGCCCACCAGAACGCGGAACAGGTTGAGCCCCTGGGTGCAGACCGCCTGAACCTCGGCCTCGCGGCCCGGCTCCTTCGCCATGACCCAAGGTTTGTGTTCGTCGATGTACTGGTTGGCCAGGTCCGCCAGGTGCATGATTTCCCGCATGGCCGCGGAAAACTGGCGTGATTCGTAGCGATCCGCGATCAGGTCCCGGGCGTCCGCGAAACGCTGGAACAGTGCCGTGTCCGGCAGCGTATCGGCCAGCCGGCCCTCGAACCGCTTGGTAATGAACCCGGCGCAGCGGCTGGCGATATTGACGACCTTGCCCACCAGGTCGGAGTTGACGCGGGCGCGGAAGTCCTCGAGGTTCAGGTCAATGTCATCAATGCCGTCACCGAGCTTGGCGGCGAAATAGTAGCGCAGCGCTTCGGGGTCCAGGTGCTGAAGATAGGTGTGCGCGCGGATAAACGTGCCACGCGACTTGCTCATCTTTTCGCCGTTGAGCGTCAGAAAGCCGTGACAGTGGACGGCGGTCGGGGCACGCAGGCCGGCCCCCATCAGCATGGCGGGCCAGAACAGGGTGTGGAAGTAGGCGATGTCCTTGCCGATGAAGTGGACCAGCTCCACGCTCGAATCGGGTCCCCAGTAGGCGTCAAAGTCGAGTCCTTCACGCTCGGCCAGTGCCAGAAACGCGCCGATGTAGCCAATCGGCGCATCCAGCCAGACGTAGAAATACTTGCCGGGCGCATCCGGGATTTCGAAGCCGAAGTAAGGAGCATCACGGGAGATGTCCCATTCCTGAAGACCCGATTCGAACCACTCGTCCAGCTTGTGACGCATGGATTCCTGAACCCGGCCCTCGGCCATCCAGGCCCGAAGCCGATCACCAAACTCGGGCAGCTTGAAGAAGAAATGCTCCGATTCACGCGATACCGGCGTGGTCCCCGAGAGCACCGAGCGGGGGTTCTTGAGTTCGGTGGGCGCGTAGGTCGCCCCGCAGCGTTCGCAGTTGTCACCGTACTGGTCGACCGCACCACACTTGGGGCACTCGCCCTTGATGAAGCGATCGGGCAGGAACATGCCCTTTTGTTCGTCGTAGGCCTGGGTGATGGTCCGGCTGGTGATGTGACCATTCTCCCGCAGCGCACGGTAGATCCGCTCGGCCATCCCTCGGTTTTCCTCGGAATGAGTCGAGTGATAATGATCAAAACCGATCCCGAAGCCGGCAAAATCCGTCTGGTGATCACGGGAAACCCGCTGGATCAGCGCCTCCGGGCTGATTCCCTCCTGCTGGGCCCGCAGCATCACAGGTGTCCCGTGGGTGTCGTCCGCACAAACGTAGCGGCAGTCCACGCCCCGCATTTTCTGGAAACGCACCCAGATGTCGGTCTGGATGTATTCGACCAGATGGCCGATGTGGATGGGGCCGTTGGCATAGGGCAGGGCGGAGGTGACGAGCAGTCTGCGGGTCATGAGATTCGGGTTCGGGGTGGATAACGAGGGGCGAGAGTTTACCATGGGGCACTGGATCACGCAGGGAAGCGCTGCGGCAGAGCACATGCCCCCAGCCACGGCCTGGCATGTTCGTCCGCGCAATGACACAAGCCCCTGCCAATCAGGGTCAGGCGCCCGAGGGGGCGCTTGTGTGGGTCTCGTGGCCCCTGCGCGCCTTTGCAAAGCCCCTTTTCGCGTGATTCGTCAACGTTTTCGTGTTTCACCGGGGCGCAGCGACGTTTCTGCGACTTCGATCACCGAACCAGCAAGAGGAACCTTGAACATGAAGGTAGCCGTCATCGCCGGAGATGCGCCCGCCGATCTGATCCGGATGATGCCCGCGCTTACGGATGCCGGGCGATCGGTCCCCGGACTGGAACTGACCCTGCTGGGCTCCACGGTGGTCACGACGCTGGCCCGGCGACACGACACCGTGCGCCGCGCTCTGGACATCCCCATCGATGCATTGAGTGGCAAGTGGTGGGATCTTCGGCTGCACCGTCGCCGCGGACGGGTACGCAAGATGTTCGATGAGCTTGACGCACCTTTTGATCGCGTGGTCGACGGCCTGGGTCGTGATGCCACCGCCGCTCTGGCCCGACTCGTTCAGGGTGAGCGGCGTTGTGGCCCGGGCCGGGATCAGCTGGCCAGCGCCGCGCTTGCCAAGTGCTACGACGATTATTTCCCGATCCCCGACCATCTGCACCCGGTACAGCGGCACCGGGTCATGCTTGCTGCGGTGCTGGATTATGGAATTCACGATCTCAAGCCCGATTACGGCCTGCTGCCCGCCACGCCGGAGCAGACCGCGCTCGGCGAGGGTGTCGTGCTTTCGGTGGCCGCCGGTGAGGTCGGCTGGACCGACGCGCAGGTCGCTCAGGTTGTTGACCGGATCGAGGAGGCAGGCATTGCGGTAACGCAAATTCCGCCGGCTGGCCCGGAACCCGGAAGCGAAGATTCCTGGTGGTCTGTCGTGGAAAGCGCAGGTTACGTAATCGCCAGCGACAATGCGACGGCTCATCTGGCGGCGGCGCTCGGCCGCCCGGGTCTCACGCTCTGTCCGGAAGGACAGGCAGCAACCTGCAGCGCCGTGAGCAACCGTCATGCCCGGCGGGCCATGGTCGGCATCGACCAGTCTCGACTGGTCCGGCCCGAGGTCGTGGCCGAGGCCACCCTTCGGACTCTTGAGCGAATCCAGTCCCAGGATGGGGCAGAGACTGGATGACTACGGGCAAACCGGCCGGACAGGCCATCCGCAAAAATGTCCCGCTGCACGGGTTCAACAGCTTTCGGGTGCCCGCGACCGCGGCCTGCCTGGCCCAGCCACGCACGATGGATGAACTGCAGGCTGTGCTTGATCAGGCCGTACACTGTCCGGGCCCGTTGCGGGTGATTGGCGGGGGTACCAACCTTCTGATCGTGGATGACCTGCCTGGCCTGTTGCTTCAGCCGGCCGTTGAAGGGATTGAATGGCTGGGACGCGCAGGCGAGGGCTGGCTGTTGCGGGTTGGTGCCGGCATCTGTTGGCATGAGCTGGTGTGCCACTGCGTGGCCCGCAATCGACCGGGTCTGGAGAACCTCGCCCTGATTCCCGGATCGGTCGGGGCGGCACCGGTACAGAACATCGGTGCCTACGGAAGCCAGTTTTCCGACGTCTGTGACAGTGTCGAGGCCGTGGACCTGAATACGGGAAAATCATGTTCCCTGTCCGCGGCCGACTGTCGTTTCGGCTATCGAGACAGCCGGTTTCGGCAAGAGCCGGGCCGATGGATCATCACTTCGGTAACACTTTGCCTGCCGGATCGCTTCGAGCCTCGACTCGACTACCCTGGCCTGATCCAGGCGCTGGGCAATCGTGCCACGGCAGCGGATCTGTCTCCCGCCGAAGTGGCCGATGCCGTGATCCGGGTCCGGCAGTCCAAGCTCCCGGGGCTGGGCCCGGACGAGCCGGGTTCGGCGGGGAGCTTTTTCAAAAATCCCGTGGTCCCCCTGACGCAGGTCGAGACGCTTCAAGTGCGTTGGCCCAAACTGCCCTGTCATCCGCTGGCAGATGGCAGTCATGGCAAGCTGTCAGCCGGCTGGATGATTGACGCGCTTGGCTACAAGGGCTTTCGGATAGGTGACGCGGGGGTTTACGCGCGCCATGCGCTGGTGCTGGTCAATCACGGCCAGGCCACCGGCCGCGAGCTGCTTGCCCTGGCAAGGGAAATTCAGAACGCGGTCCAGGCTGAATTCGGGGTCTGGCTGGAGCCCGAGCCGTTGATCTGGCCCGAGCCGGTCTGATCGAGATTGAGAATCTGTGCAGATATGCATAGATTCCCTGACAAGATCGTCTGCAGGTTTGGCTCATCGCCGACGGGCCAGGGCGGCCCGTCTGATGCTTACTTGCTCAAGTCCAGATCGTCGTCTGCAGGGTCAGGCCCCCGCTGCTTCTGCTTTTCAATCTCGGCATCAAGCAGGGCATCCAGATCATCCAGGTCGATTTCCTCGGACTCGTCCGTGTCGTCGGCCGATGCTTCCCCGGTATCACGGCCGCGATGACTGCCCGGGTCGGGAATGTCGATCTCGTCCAGGTTGACGTATTCGGCGTCGTCATCCTGTTCCGGCTCGCCTGCCGCGGTCGCCGTTTCCGCCTCGGCCGTTTCGGGCTCGTCGGGTTCCTGCTCGGTTGCCGCAGCCTCTTTTTCCATCGCTTCCTGTTCGATCAGGGCATCAATATCGGCAATGTCGATATCGTCAGCCCCGTCTTCCTGCGCATTGCCGTCGTCCGGTTGTTCCGATGATTCGGCCGTCTCGGGTTCCGGCTCGGGCTCGGGTTCCGGCTCAGGCTCGGGTTCCGGCTCGGGTTCCGGCTCGGGTTCAGGTTCCGGCTCAGGTTCAGGTTCCGGCTCAGGCTCAGGTTCCGGCTCAGGCTCAGGTTCCGGCTCAGGCTCAGGTTCCGGCTCAGGCT
>JBNGDJ010000016.1:24713-31334 GCA_049974825.1 Halothiobacillaceae bacterium
TCAGGCTCAGGTTCCGGTTCAGGCTCAGGTTCCGGTTCAGGCTCAGGTTCAGGCTCTGCTGCCGTTTCCGCGTCGGAAACATCGGGCGTGTCAGCGCTGTCATCGAACAACTCGTCAATCTCGTCGAGGTCCGCCCCCAGGTCCTCGGATTCGGCCTCTACCTCCGGTTCGGAGGCCGGGGAAGCCGCCTGCGCCGCCGCTCCCCCGGCCACGGTAGCCAGTGCCGCCAGCAGGGCTTCCGCAGTCGGCGAGGTCGCATCCTCACGTCCGCGCCCGTATTCCTCCACCAGTCGGGAGATGGTTTCCAGCGCGTCGTTGAGCTGCCGATTGAGGTTTTCTTCGCGTGAACGGGCCCGCTCAAGCTCGGCTTCCAGCTTCTGGACGGCCTCAGGGTTTACACCCGGTGCCTCGGCAGGCTGTGCTTGCGCCTGTGGCATCTGGGCCTTGATCGTCCCGACCCAGTGATGCAGGTCTTCGTTGCGAATCTGGTGAATGGCGCCCACCGCATCAAGCAGGCCGTTTTCACTGGGCGCCATCCAGGGTTCTACCAGCCGCGCCGCCAGGTCGCGGCTTCGTTTCTCAAAAGCCTCTCGTGCTTCCTCGTCCTCGTCGGCTTCCGGGAGCACGGCGCGCAGATGCATCCGCCAGGTTTCCGCTGCCTGACTGGCGATTTCGGCGGCATGATCGGACAGCTTGCGGGCGGACTTGATGCGCTTTCGGTAGCTGCGCCAGTTGAGGACGGCCAGGACGACCACGAGGATGGCGAGCACCGCGGCCAGTTCAATACTGAGCACCATCCAGGTCTTTTCGAGGTCGGTCAGTCCGGCGGCGCCTTCGGCGTAAGCGGTGTTGATCATGCTTGCGTTGCTCCTGCGACGAGTTTGTCGAGCGTGCGGCGTCGAACCCGCCCGACGATCATGAATGTGCCGGCCACCAGTGCCAGCCCGAGGACATTCACCCCAAGGATGACTGGCCAGGAAAGCCCCATGCCGACCGATCCACCGTCCTCGGCGCGCGCCTGGCGGCCTTCCACAGGCGGCAACTCGACAGCCGGCAGGGTCAGGTCAATCGGCCGGTCGAAGGTCATGCGCCCTTTGACATGGATTTGGGCGCGGCAGGCCAGGGCCGATTGTTCGGGGCCAAGCGTTGCCTCGTAAGCCGCGTTTGCCGCTGGTTCAAATGCCAGCGACTGCGGCGGGGAATCGCCACAGACAAGCTGGGCATCGATCTCTAAGCTGTCCGTCTCGATCAGGGTCGGGTCAGGAATCAGATCAATCTGCCAGTGCGGAGCGAAATCCTCGTCCTCGCCCGGGGTAATGCGAACCCGGGTCGCTTCCACGGGCGGATGTGAGGCGATGGCAAAGTTCTGGCGCCACTGGCGCTGAAAAGTCGGGGCGACTGCTTGGGCCACGAACCCGTACTGTCCGCGCTCGTAGTCCCGTTCGATGACATAGCTGAAATGACCATCGCCTCCGATGATGTCCGGGTCCATGCCCTGGTCGTTCAGGACAATGTCCAGCATGGTCGTGCCCTGCATGTCCTCGTCGAGGATGCGCACGTCCATCTGGTCAAGAAACTGTTTGCGGGTGATCGGCCGGTCGCCATCGGTGAAAAACACGTCGCCCTCAACCTGCTCGCCGGGGTAGATGCGGCTGGGCATGGTGCTGCCTCGGATCTTCAGGTCGGTGACGATCATTGCCCGGTTGTCAGGATCAAGCGCACCTTCGATCTGCCATTCGCCGGTCGGCGGGCTCTCGATGGTGATCAGGTCGCGTCCGCCCTCGTCATCCCAGCGCCACCCCTCAAGGCGGGCGGCGGTCCCCACGGTTTCCCGGGACCCGTCCGGCAGAATCAGCGTGGTCGGCGCGCCGTCCGGGGCACGGAAGGCGAGAATCGTCAATTCGGTGACAGTGCCGTCGACGTAGAAGCGGTTGTCCTCCAGCGGCAGGCTGTCGCGCGGGGCGGCCGCCTCGAACAGGTGCAGAAAGGCACGCTGCAGCCGATCGGCTTCCTGCATGGTCTCGAACAGCGCGCCGGTGCGTTCGGCCAGCGCCCGTAGCAGCGGAATATCGGCGCCGTCCGACAATGCGATGGCATGCACGTGGACACGACGCGCCTGAAGCATGGGGATGATTTCGTCCATGACCCGCCGGCGCGCCTCGGCGTTTTCCTCGTCGTCCTTCGAGATGTCCACCATGCCGTCCGACAGGAAAATGACATGCCGTGGCGCGTGCTCTTCGGCAACGGGCCAGTTTTCCGTGGCAGCCTCCAGGGCGGCGGCAATATCCGTGAACTGTTCATTGGAGCGGACCTGGCGCGCGATCCCGCGCAGGCGGTCGCGCGCGGCCGAGTCGATGGCACGCGGCGACATCATGCCGGTGACACGCTCGCCAAAGAACCAGGCGCCGGCCGTGGCCTCCTCCGGCATCAGATCAGCCAGAATGCGCAGGGCAGGGCGGCGCAGATTGTCCGGGTCCGTGCGCTTCATGGAGCCGGATACATCAATCACCAGGTGGATTTCAGGCGCTGCGGGCTCCTGCGCAGTCACCCCGCCAGGAAAGCCTGCAAGGACGACAAGCAGCATCGGCCAAAGCCAGCGCATGCAGCGAGATCTTGGGGCAGTGGTGGAAACCCGACCCCCTTTTGACGGATAATTCGGGCACATTTTCAACGTCCGCAGATGCAAGTCGATATGGCGCAATACATTTTCACAATGAACGGTGTGGGGAAGGTGGTTCCCCCGAAAAAATACATCCTCAAGGATATCTACCTCAATTTCTTTCCCGGCGCGAAGATCGGCGTGCTCGGCTACAACGGCGCCGGCAAGTCTACCCTGCTGCGCATCATGGCGGGCGTCGACAAGGACATCATTGGTGAGGCACGGCCCCAGCCCGGCATCAATGTCGGCTACCTGCCGCAGGAACCTCACCTGGACCCGGACAAGGACGTGCGCGGCAACGTCATGGAGGGTGTCGGCGAGGTGGCGGCGCTTCTTGAGCGCTTCAACGAGGTAAGCAATGAGTTTGCCAACCCGGATGCTGACTTTGATGCCCTGATGGCTGAGCAGGCCGAACTGCAGGACAAGATCGACGCTGCGGGCGGCTGGGACATTGACCGCAAGCTGGAAGTTGCGGCGGACGCGCTGCGCCTGCCACCCTGGGATGCGGACGTGACCCTGCTTTCCGGGGGCGAGCGTCGGCGGGTAGCGCTCTGTCGCCTGCTGCTTTCCAACCCCGACATGTTGATTCTGGACGAGCCAACCAACCACCTGGACGCGGAGTCCGTTGCCTGGCTTGAGCGTTTTCTCAAGGAGTTCAATGGCACGGTGGTGGCCGTCACCCACGACCGATACTTTCTTGACAATGTCGCCGGCTGGATTCTGGAGCTCGACCGCGGGCAGGGCATTCCTTTCGAAGGCAACTACTCGCAGTGGCTGGAAGCCAAGGAAAAGCGTCTGGAGCAGGAAGAGAAGACCGAGTCGGCCCGTCGCAAGGCCATGGAGCAGGAGCTCGAGTGGGTTCGTCAAAACCCCAAGGGCCGCCAGGCGAAGTCAAAGGCGCGCCTGAAGCGATTCGAGGAACTGCAGTCCGCCGAGTACCAGCAGCGTTCGGAAACGAACGAGATCTACATCCCGCCCGGGCCACGGCTGGGTGACAAGGTGATCGAGGTGGACAACCTGAGCAAGCGTTTCGGTGACCGCGTGCTCTACCAGGGGTTGTCGTTCTCCGTACCGCGCGGGGCAATTGTAGGAATTATCGGCCCCAACGGCGTGGGCAAGTCCACGCTGTTTCGCATGCTCAATGGCGAGGAACAGCCGGACGAAGGCAGTATATCGATCGGCGAGAGCGTAGACATGGCCTATGTGTCCCAGTCCCGGGAGGACATGGAAGACAACCGAACGGTCTGGGAAGAGATCTCGGGCGGTTACGATCACATCACGGTCGGCAAGTTTGAAATGCCTTCCCGGGCCTACCTTGGACGCTTCAATTTCAAGGGGCAGGACCAGCAGAAATTCATGAAGGATCTCTCCGGCGGGGAGCGCAACCGGGTCCACCTGGCCAAGCTGCTCAAATCCGGCGGCAATGTCTTGTTGCTGGACGAGCCAACCAACGATCTGGACGTTGAAACGCTTCGTGCGCTGGAGACGGCGCTGCTGGATTTCCCTGGCTCCGCCCTGGTGATTTCACACGATCGCTGGTTCCTCGACCGGATCGCCACGCATATCCTGGCCTTTGAGGACGACGGATCGGTGGTATTCTTCGAGGGCAATTTCCAGGAGTACGAGGAAGACCGCCACAAGCGGCTTGGCTCGGATGCCGACCAGCCCAAGCGACTCAAGTACACTCGACTGGCGCAGTGATTTGCCGGGCCGAATGGTACGGAGTGACCCGGAAAGGACGCTTTCCGGCTTTTTCCTCCAGTCACCCCGCTCTGCTGCGTCGGCGATACCCGTGGGCCCGCAGTTTGAGCGCACAGGCTCCACTCTTGGCGGGGCCGGCTCAAGCGGAAAACTCGGGGATGGGCGGATAATCGGGCCTGCGGTGGTGAATGCCCCTGGCTTGCCCGGCAACCTGTTTCAACCAGCGGTCAGCAACCGACCCGGCCCGTCCTCCAAGGCGGGCCTGACCATTTCAGGAGAACTCGACCATGGCGAACCCTGCGCTTGAGCAGGCGATCATCAACCGGATCCAGGAAAAGGGAATTTCCTTGCCGACCTTGCCGGATGTGGCCATGCGGGCCAAGACCATCGCCGAGGATGTCAACAGCTCGGCGGATCAGCTTGTGGAGGTCATTTCTCGCGACCCGGCCATCACGGCCCGGTTGATCCAGGTGGCCAACAGTCCGATGTATCGAGGCGCCCAGCATATCGAGAACCTCACCCAGGTCGTCACGCGCCTGGGCATGCGCACGGTCAGCAACCTGATCGTGACGCTGGCCATGCAGCAATTGTTTCGCTCGCCGGAAAAGGTGCTTCAGCTCAAGATGCGCAAGCACTGGGAGTTTTCTACCCAGGTCGCAGCGCTCGCGAACATGGTGGCCCGCAGGGATCATCGGCTGGACCCGGACCAGGCCCTGCTGGCCGGTCTGCTGCACAGCATTGGCGGCCTGCCGGTCATCGCCATCGCGGGGGACGTGCCCAAGCTTTTGTCGGCGCCTGCCGTTCTGGATGATCTGGTCGAGAGCCTGCAGCCGCGTCTTGGGGTGCAGATCGTCAAGGCCTGGGACTTCCCGGAAATGTTTGCCGCCGTAATCCAGGATTGCGCCGATCTGGGCCGCAAGCACGACGGGCCGCCGGATTACTCGGATGCCGTGATCGTGGCCATTGCCCAGGCCAGGGGCTGGGACAGCACCGCGGACGGACGGCCGATCCCGGCGGCGGAAAAGCTTGGGATCGACCTGGCCGTCAATCCCATTGACGAGGAGCTTGAAGAGGCCATGCGCGCCCTGGTTGACGGCCTCTGAAACGCGACGGCCTGCAATATTGGGCAGCTTCAGGCGGGCAGTCTGCGATCGGGACTCAGGCCAGGTGGGCGAGGGCATCGTGAAATACCGCGATGCCGGCACCGCGTCGGGGCGCGTTTTCACTGAGGTGCCGGCGATAGCGCCGGGCGCCCGGGCATCCGTTGAACAGGTTCAGCGCATGGCGAGTCATCGCATGCAGCGGCGTGCCCGACTCAAGTTGTTCTTCCATGTACCGGGCATAACTGTCGGCCGCAGACAGGCGTTCCTGCACCGGAGCATCGTCTCCGAATATTTCCCGGTCTGCCTGCGCGAGGACCCAGGGGTCGTGGTAGACGGCCCGGCCCATCATCACGCCGTCAACCTTCTCCAGCTGCCTCCGGGCGGCTTCCAGGCTGTTGATTCCCCCGTTGATTGTCACGTGCAGCGCCGGAAAATCGGCCTTGAGGCGATGAACCAACTCGTAACGAAGGGGAGGGACGTCACGGTTTTCCCGGGGTGAAAGGCCCTGCAGCCAGGCCTTGCGCGCATGCACCACAAATAGCCGACAGCCGGCTTCTGACACCACGTCGACGAAATGTTGCAGTGGCGCGTAGCCCTCGTCCTGGTCAATGCCAATGCGGCACTTGACCGAAACCGGCAGACCTGCGGACTGCATGGCCGCGACGCATTCGCCCACCCGTGCCGGTTCGGCCATCAGGCAGGCGCCGAAGCGGCCGGACTGGACCCGGTCACTGGGGCAGCCCACGTTGAGATTGACCTCGTCATACCCCCAATCGGCAGCGATCTCGGCGCAACGGGCAAGCTCCCCCGGATCACTGCCGCCAAGCTGCAGGACCAGGGGATGTTCCGCCGCGGAAAACTCCAGGTGCCGCTGTCGGTCACCATGAAGCAGCGCCCCGGTCGTGACCATCTCGGTGTAGAGCAGGGCATGACCACTGATCAGCCGTGCGAGAACTCGAAAATGCCTGTCAGTCCAGTCGAGCATCGGCGCCACGGCCAGACGCCTGGAGTTGATATGTGATTGGGTGAGCAGCGAGAACGGAGTCATGCGATTCAAGCCTTTAGGATGGCGGCGCATCCTGCCACAGGGCGACAGATGATTTCTAGGGCCTGTTCACACTATTGAGTGTGTCGACGATGAGCGCGAAATGGATGAAG
>JBNGDJ010000017.1:0-30718 GCA_049974825.1 Halothiobacillaceae bacterium
AGCCATTGAATCGCGGAGCCCGGGCCGAGCATGTATCGGCCCGGGCGTGTCTGCATAAATCCATGGATGGATTTGTGCAGAGTTGCCCTACGAAGCATTTGGGGAAATCGCGGCATTCGAGCGCAGATTCCCTGCCCGCTCAATCCCGTTTGCCAATCAGCTCGATAGGATAACCGTCCGGGTCCTCGACAAAGGCAATGATCGTGGTGCCGGCATTCATCGGGCCGGCTTCACGAAGGATCTTTCCACCGCGACGGCGAATCTCAGCAGTCGCCTCGTAGACGTCATCGACCTCAATCGCGATGTGTCCGTAACCATCCCCCAGGTCGTAGCGGTCGACGCCCCAGTTGTAGGTCAGCTCGATCACGGTGTTGTCCTTCTCGTCCCCATACCCGAGAAAGGCCAGGGTGAACTTGCCTTCGGGATAGTCCTTCTGGCGCAGCAGCTTCATGCCGAGCACCTCGGTGTAAAACTTGATGGATTCATCAAGATTGCCGCAACGAAGCATGGTGTGCAGGATTCGCATAACGCCTCCGATTGAATTTCTGGCAGTCGGCTCCGTCGTCGAGTCCGGCGCGCGGGGATCCTGACAGCAATGCATCACCCCTTTGGAAACTCTGCACGAAGCCATCCATGGCGTCGTGCAGACACGCATGGCCCGGTGGGCTAACGCCAGCTCCGCGTTCACGCCCGGGCCATGCTCCGCAATTCAATGGCTTGCGCCATTGAGCGTTGGGGCATCCATGCCCCAATCGGGAATCCCTGCATTCGTGCAGAGATTCCCTTTGCAAACCGGAGCCCGACAGGGCCGCACAGCTTCCGATACCGCATCCAGCAGGTCAACCCCGGGTTTGAGGGGTCCGTTCTTTCTGCAGCCAAGCAGACAAGCCCGGCAGGAGCATTCGAATTCCCGACCGAGACGTGAAACAGTGTGGATTTGAAAAAGCGGATCGCCCTGATCCACAAGACCCAGGATGCCCGGTTGCTTAAAACCCGGCGGCCTGGCGCAGGTTGCCGGCTTCAAGCGCCTCCAGCAGGTCACGAAGCGGCTCCGGCCGGTGCAGGAAATAGCCCTGACCATGCGTAACCCCCAGCCCGAGCAGGGTGCGGCAGGTCTTGTCGTCCTCCACCCATTCGGCGATGGTTTCCGCCCCGAGGGCAAGACCAATCCGATTGACGGCCTCCACCATTAGCGCCGCGACCGGGTCGTGGTCGATATCGCGCACCAGCTTGCCGTCGATCTTGAGGTAGTCGACCCTGAAATGCCTGAGAAAGTCGAACGACAACAGGCCACCGCCGAAATCATCCAGCGCGAACAGGAAGCCCTCGCTGCGCAACCGGCGAATCAGCTCTGCCACCTGGGCGATGTTGATGATCGCGGCCGTCTCGGTGATTTCAAAGCAGATGCCGGCCGGGTCAATGCCGCTGCGCGCGGTCTCGTCGAGAATGAAGTCCACCATCCCAGGGTCTTGCACCGAGTCGGCGGAGAGGTTGATCGCGAAAGCCTGCACCTGTCCCTGGTAGGGCTTGAGCTCCCGGAACAGCCGGGAGACCACCCAGCGATCGATGGCAGGCATCATCCGGTGCTGCTCGGCCACGCCTACGAATTCGCCCGGCGGAAGCAACGTGCCATTGGGCTGACGCATCCTCAGGAGCATCTCGTAGTGGGGCAGCTTGTCCGGCTCGGCAAGGGCGTCAATCCGCTGCGCCATAAACCCGAAGGCATCGTTGCGCAAGGCATCACGAAGCTGGTTGAGCCTTTCGAGCTGCACGTGCTGGGCACGAACCTCATCATCTTCCGGGTGATGCAAATGAAGCCGGCTGCCCCCGTGGTTTCTCGCCACCCGGCAGGCCGCTACGGCATTGCTCAGCACTGCGTCCACCGCCGAGGTTCCCCGGTCGATCACCACCACGCCGACGCTCACGCCCACGTTGACGGTGACGCCCTCCCAGGAAAAGCGCAGTTCGCGAATGGCCGAAACAAGACGCTGCCCGGCCACCAGCAGATCCTCCGCGCTTGCGCGGGGCAGCAGCAGGCCGAACTCGTCCGTGCCGGTGCGTGCGACCAACGAAGCATCAGGTGTCAACACCGAGATCAGGCTGCCAACCCGGCGCAGAAGCGCATCCCCGGCGGCATGCGAGGCGTTTTCGTTGACGGCCCGAAACCCGTCGATGTCCAGCCAGAGCATCCCGCCCCCGTGGCCTTCCTCCAGCACCCGACTCACATGAACGGCCAGCTCGGCCTCAAGCGAGGTCCGGTTGAACAGACCGGTAAGCGAATCATGCCGGGCACGGAAACTCAGCTGCTCGTTGACCCGGTGAAAGTCGGTCAGATCATGCAGACTCACCAGCCACCGGGTTCGCTCACCCTCCCCGGCCATGGGTTCCATGGAGGCAATGCTGACCTTGACGATCCGCTCGCCCTGCGGGGTACTGACGCTGACCTCGAGTGGGAACCCGCTCGTCGGCTCCTCACCGGCGACCCGATCGCGCAGGTCGGCAAAGCTCATGCGGCGACCATCGTTGTCCTGGCGCACCGTCAGCACCCGGCACAGGGGCTGGCCCAGTGCCACGTCGAGCCCGATGCCCGACATGCGCTGCGCGGCATCATTCATGAACTCCACGTGCCCCCGGGCGTCGGTCGTGACCACCGCCTCCTCAAGATGATCGAGGGTACGCAAAAGCCGCGAACGACTGCGCGCGAGCTTGCGACGCGCACGGAGGGCCATGAACAGGTTGACCGCGAGCGCCACCACCAGCAGGCCAACCAGCAGCGGCCACTGGGCCTTGAGCGAAGCTAGTGCGCCTGCTGCCTCGGCCTCGGCCGGCGGCTCCAGTTCCAGCAGCATCCGGCGCACGGAGGAATAGTCCAGCGGAATGGACCATCCGGCAATCCCGGCCGCCTGGTTCACGGGGTGGTCGTCAGGCAGGCTCATGAGAACCAGGCTGATCTCCCTGGCCAGCGCGCCCGGCAAGCCTTCGCGGATCGCCAGCGGCCACTCCGGATACAGGTCGGTGCTGGCCGCCAGCGGATAGTCGGCATATTCGCGAGGCGCGATGACCTCCAACGCTTCCGTCTGCCCCTCGCGAGCCAGTCGTTCAAGCAGCCCCGAGCGCACAATGCCGACATCTGCCCGTCCGTCCAGCACCGCCTCCACGATATTGGTCTGCGGCAGGCCAACGAAAATGGGGTGTATGTCCTGCTCGGGATCCACGCCTGCGCGCTTGAGCTCCAGCGCCCCGGTACGCCAGCCGCCGAAGGCATTGGCGGCGACACCGGCAACAACCTGCCCGGCCAGCGCTTCCAGGCTGTCCAGTTCCGGGCGGTCCGCCCGGCGGATGAACACCGAGCCAAAGCGATCCAGTGCATAACCGTTTTCGAGCGTGCGCAGGGTGACCAGCTGGCTCAGCCCGTGACTGGATGCCAGTTCGACGAAACTCAAGGGCTGGGTAAGCACCAGGTCAAGACGCCCGTCCGCCACGGCGGCGTACATTTCTTCGAGATACAGGGGAACCAGGCGAACGGTGTAGCCTTCCAGCCGATCGGAAAGCAGCCGAGCCAGCGGCTGCCACTGCGCCGAGGCCACCTCGTGGCCCTGCCAGGCAAGAACCCCCAGGGTCAGCACGCGTTCGGGCGTGACCTGCGACGCGGGCATTCGCTCTGCTTCCTGCGCGACCACCGGCCATGCTGCCGCCGAAAAGGACAGCAAACCGATGATCAGAATCCACAGGCGACAACGCGTCAAAAGCACTCCGGCTCCCCCCGAAAACAGGCGCAGGCGTCATTGCTGGCGTCGCTGACCCGACCCACGCGGTGCGAAACCAGTTCCTGCCATCGAACCCCGGGCTTCGTGAAGAAGCCCACAGCAGCAGAAACACTCCCCGCCCTCGCCGACGCCTCCCGGCAGGGCGTGGCGTCCTGCAGGTGGTACATCCTCCTGCATGGTTTTCAAACAGGCAGGACGGGTCGGTGGGTAAAACCGCCAACAATTACCGGAGTATTACCGAAATCCCGCCAAACCGCGATCAAACCTGTCTCGACACAAATCAAATGCGGTTATGAAGAACCGTGAGCCTGCACAGGAAGACGCCTTGCGACATGCAACAAAGAAAAAGCCCGGGATCAAACCCGGGCCTTTTTGATCAGACGCTTCGCACGACCACTTGAAAGGATCCGCGCAGCGCATTCCTGCAAGGGTTTTGTCAACCTGCGCGCCCTGCCTTCGCCGCAATCCGTAGCCTCAGGGCATTCAGCTTGATAAAGCCTTCGGCATCCTTCTGGTCGTAGGCCCCGGCATCATCCTCGAAGGTCGCGATACTCGGATCGAACAGGCTGTCAGTTGCCGAACGGCGACCGGCCACAATCACGTTGCCCTTGTACAGCTTGAGCCGGACGTCGCCGTTGACCACCCGCTGGGTCTCGTCGATCGCCGCCTGCAGCATGCGGCGCTCCGGGCTCCACCAGTAGCCGTTGTAGATTACCGAAGCATATCGGGGCATCAACTCGTCCTTCAGGTGTGCCACCTCGCGGTCGAGCGTGATGGACTCGATCGCACGGTGCGCCTTGAGCAGAATCGTGCCGCCCGGGGTTTCGTAACAGCCGCGGGACTTCATCCCCACGTAGCGGTTTTCCACCAGGTCCAGGCGACCGATCCCGCGCTTGCCACCGAGTCGGTTCAGGGTGGCCAGCATGGTCGCCGGAGAGAGGCGCTCGCCGTTGAGGGCAACCGGGTCGCCGCCCTCGAAGGTCAACTCGATGTACTCGGGCTGGTCGGGAGCCCGCTCGGGCGACACGCTCCAGCGCCACATGTCCTCTTCGGCCTCCCACCAGGGATCCTCGAGGTTGCCGCCCTCGTAGGAAATGTGCAGCAGGTTGGCATCCATGGAATAAGGCGACTTCTTGCCGGCCTGGGCGAAGTCGACCGGGATATCGTGCTTGCGGGCATAGTCCATCAGTTTTTCGCGGGAGTTGAGGTCCCACTCCCGCCAGGGGGCGATTACCCGAACGCCGGGCTTGAGAGCGTAGGCACCCAGCTCGAAGCGGACCTGGTCGTTACCCTTGCCGGTCGCTCCGTGAGAAATGGCCGCCGAGCCCGTTTCGTCCGCGATTTCCACCAGGCGCTTGGCAATCAATGGACGGGCAATGGACGTACCCAGCAGGTATTCGCCCTCGTAAATCGTGTTGGCCCGGAACATGGGGAACACGAAATCCCGGACGAACTCCTCGCGCAGATCCTCGATGTAGATTTCCTTGACGCCCATGGCCTGCGCCTTCTCCCGCGCCGGTTCGAGCTCCTCGCCCTGACCCAGGTCGGCGGTGAAGGTCACCACCTCGCACTGGTAGGTTTCCTCGAGCCAGCGAAGGATCACGGAGGTATCCAGGCCGCCCGAGTAGGCAAGTACGACTTTCTCGACCGATTGCGTCATGGGATTGGGTTTCCTGTTGGTTGCTTGAGTGATTGGAGAGCCAGGGCAATCCTGCATTCGTGCAGAGATGCCCGACCAGGGCGTCGATGCCGTGCCGCGCAGGGGCCGAGCAGGCCCGGTGCGCAGGCTTGTGAAAACGCGCATTATACGTACCCGGGCCGGTCAAGTCAGGGCCACTGGCGGGGTCAACCCGGCATCGCGACAGTGGGCAAAGTTTTTCAATCCGGCGGCGATCACGCATAATGAGCCCCGTTTTGCGGTCGCGGACTGGCCCCGGCATCCGGCCGGCGGCCCTTTTCAGCCGACTTCAAGAAGATTCGACATGAGGAGTGGATGTGACTGAATTTACTGATCAAGACCCCCAGGAAACCCGGGAGTGGCTGGAAGCCCTGGAAGCGGTCGTCGAGTTTGAAGGAAGCGAAAAGGCCCGCCACCTCATCGCGATGCTGATCGAGGGGGCGCGCAAACACGGGATCGACACCCCCTACTCCGCGACCACGCCCTACATCAATACCATCTCGCCGGAAAACGAACCCCAGTATCCCGGCGACCGGCACCTGGAGCAGCGCCTGCGCGCCCTGATCCGCTGGAACGCCATGGCCATGGTGGTTCGTGCCAACCGAAACAGCGCGGTAGGCGGCCACATCGCCTCCTACCAGTCGAGCGCGACCCTCTACGAAGTGGGCATGAATCACTTCTTCAAGGGGCACGGCCACCCGGACGGAGCTGACATGGTGTTCTTCCAGGGGCATACCTCGCCTGGCATGTACGCCCGCGCCTACCTCGAAGGCCGACTCACCGAAGATCAGCTCAAGAACTTCCGTCAGGAGGCGCACAAGGATGGGCTGTCCTCCTACCCGCACCCCTGGCTGATGCCCGAGTTCTGGCAGTTCCCGACGGTCTCCATGGGCCTGGGCCCGCTGCTGGCGATCTACCAGGCGCGCTTCATGAAGTACATGCACGCTCGGGGGTTTGCCGAAACCGACAAGCGCAAGGTCTGGGCCTTCCTGGGTGACGGAGAGATGGACGAACCCGAATCCCTGGGTGCCATCGGCCTGGCTGTCCGCGAGAAGCTGGACAACCTGATCTTCGTGGTCAACTGCAACCTGCAGCGTCTCGACGGGCCGGTGCGGGGCAACGGAAAGATCATTCAGGAACTTGAAGGCACCTTCCGCGGAGCCGGCTGGAATGTCATCAAGGTGATCTGGGGACCGGGCTGGGACGAGCTTTTGGCCAAGGACAGCTCGGGCATGCTGATCCATCGGATGATGGAAGTCGTCGACGGCGAATACCAGGCCTACAAGGCCAAGGGCGGCGCCTATGTTCGCGAGCACTTCTTCGGCAAGTACCCCGAGACGGCCGAGCTGGTCAAGAACATGACCGACGACGAGCTGTTCGAGCTGACCCGGGGTGGGCACAGCCCGCGCAAGGTGTTTGCCGCCTACGACCAGGCAAGCCGCGCCGAGGGCAAGCCGACCGTCATTCTCGCCAAGACCGTCAAGGGTTACGGCATGGGCCCGTTTGGCGAGGCCTCCATGGGCGCACACCAGCAGAAAAAGCTGGACAACGAGGGCCTGAAATATTTCCGGGATCGCTTCGGACTGCCAATCTCGGACGAGCAGCTTGAAAACGATGTCCCCTTCTACAAGCCGGACGACAACAACGAGCTGCTCCGCTACATGCACGAGCGGCGCAAGGCGCTGGGCGGCTACCTGCCGGAAAGGCAGGCTGACTTCGAACCGCTGGACGTGCCGGCGCTGTCTGACTTCGAGGGTATCCTCAAGGGTACCGGCGACCGAGAGATGTCCACCACCATGGCCTTTGGCCGCATTCTCGCCGTCATTCTGCGCAGCAAGGCGGTCGGCAAGCGCGTGGTTCCGATCATTCCGGACGAGGCTCGAACCTTCGGTCTTGAGGGGCTGTTCCGCCAGGTTGGCATTTACGACCCGGCAGGCCAGCTCTACGAGCCGGTGGATGCGGACCAGGTCTCCTGGTACAAGCAGACCGCCAACGGCCAGGTGCTTCAGGAAGGGATCAACGAAGCCGGCTCCATGGCCTCCTGGATTTCCGCGGCGACCGCCTATGCCAACTACGGCAAGGCGATGATCCCCTTCTACATCTACTACTCGATGTTCGGCTACCAGCGCATCGGCGACTTGGTGTGGCTGGCCGGCGATATCCGGGCGCGCGGCTTCATGATCGGCGCCACGGCCGGACGCACCACGCTCGAAGGCGAGGGGCTTCAGCACGACGACGGGCACAATATCCTGTTCTTTACGGCGGTCCCCACCTGCCGTGTGTACGACCCGACCTATGCCTACGAGATGGCGGTCATTATTCAGCACGGCATGGAACGCATGTACCGCGACAAGCAGTACGAGTTCTACTACCTCACCGCCATGAACGAGAATTACAGCCAGCCCGCCATGCCGGAGGGCGTGGAAGACGGCATTGTGCGCGGCCTGTACCGGCTGCGCGAAAGTCGGGCCAAGCACAAGGCCCGGGTCCAGCTTCTCGGTTCCGGTACCATCCTGCGCGAAGCCGAAGCCGCTGCCCGACTGCTTGAGGAAGACTGGCAAGTCGCGGCGGACGTCTGGTCGGCAACCAGCTACACCGAGCTTGCTCGGGAGGGCGTGGCCTGCGATCGGCACAACCGCCTGCACCCGGATGCCGCGCCCCGCAAGCCGTATGTGACCGAGTGCCTTGAAACCGCCTCGGCGCCGGTCATCGCGGCAAGCGACTACATCCGCAGCTACACGGAACAGATCCGGGCCTTCGTTCCCGGGCAGTACGTCACCCTGGGCACCGACGGCTTCGGGCGCTCGGACAATCGTGCCGCCCTGCGGCGATTCTTCGAGGTGGACCGCTTCCACATCGTGGTTGCGGCCCTCAAGGCCCTGGTCGACGAAGACCGGCTCGAGGCCCGGATCGTCTCCGAGGCCATCGCCAAGTACGACATCGACGCGGACGCCCCGGACCCGCGCACCCATTGACCGCGGCCCGACCGCGCTTCAAACCGGCCCGTGCGAGCATTTCGACGGGCCGGCACCCTCAGCAAAGCACGGCCCTTTTCAGCATCGCCCACACCCGGCCAGAGAGTTCGTTGACCGGAGCCAGGCGGCGCGGATGGAGTGACCAAGATGGCTAAGAAACAGATCACGCTCCCGGACATCGGCAACTACCACGACGTGCCGGTTATTGAAATCCTGGTTGGCCCGGGGGACCAGGTCGAGAAGGACGGCTCGCTCATCACGCTTGAGTCCGACAAGGCCACCATGGAGATCCCCAGCCCCCATGCGGGGCAGATCGTCAAGATCCTCGTCAAGGACGGCGACAAGCTCAATCAGGGCGACGTCATTGCCGAGATCGAGGCTGAAGAGGACGCCGCCGAATCGGAACCTGCCGCCGCGCAGGACAAGTCCGCCCAACCGGAAAGCACGCAATCGGCCCAGCCCGCTGAGCCGCCTGAAAAGCCGGCCGAGCCCGAACGTCCGGCGCCGCAGCCCTCGGCCCGGCCGCCGGTCTCGACTTTGCCGCCGGTCAATGAACAGCCGGCAGGTGCCCGCTTCCACGCCAGTCCCTCGGTCAGGGCGTTTGCCCGCAAGCTTGGGGCGGATCTCGCCGGTGTGACGGGCAGCGGGCCGAAGGGCCGGATTACCCGGGAAGACGTGGAAGGACACATCAAGTCGGTCATGGAACGCGCCGGCTCCGGGGCCGGTTCAGGCGCGGGGATTCCGCCGCTTCCGGAAATCGACTTTACGCAGTTCGGCGAAGTCGAGTCGGTCGACCTGTCCCGCATCAAGAAGATCTCCGGCAAACACCTGTCTTCCTGCTGGCTCAACATCCCGCATGTCACCCAGTTTGACGAAACCGACATTACCGAGCTGGAGGCCTTCCGAAAGGGGCTGAAAGCCCAGGCAGAGAAGGAAGGGCTGAAGATCACCCCCCTGGTCTTCATCATGAAGGCGGTGGCGCGAGTCCTCGGCGAGTACCCGCAGTTCAACGCTTCCCTGGACCCGGCCGGCGAAAAGCTGATCCTGAAAAAGTACATCAACCTTGGCATCGCCGTGGACACCCCCAACGGCCTGATGGTCCCCGTGTTCCGCGACGTGGACCGCAAGGGCGTTTTCGAGCTCTCCCGGGAGCTGATGGAAACCTCCGCGAGAGCCCGGGACGGCAAGCTCGGACCGGCGGACCTGTCCGGCGGCACCTTTTCCATTTCCAGCCTTGGCGGGATCGGCGGCACCCAGTTCACGCCGATTGTCAACGGACCGGAGGTCGCCATTCTGGGCGTATCACGCGCCCGCACAGCCCCCGTCTGGAACGGCGAGGCCTTTGAACCGCGCCTGATGCTGCCGCTGGCGCTTTCCTACGATCACCGCGTGATCGATGGCGCGGAGGGCGCGCGATTCATTACCGCCCTGTCTCGCGTTCTGTCGGACATCCGCCAGCTGGTGCTTTGAGGAGACCCCATGAGCCAGACCGTTGACATTCGCCTGCCTGATATCGGCAACTTCGACTCGGTCGACGTCATCGAGGTACTCGTTCAAGCCGGGGACACCGTAGAAAAGGACACCTCGCTGATCACCCTCGAATCCGACAAGGCCACCATGGAGATCCCGGCTCCCCAGGCAGGCCGGATCGTCGAGATGACCGTCGGGATCGGGGACAAGGTCAGCACGGGCGATACCATCGGCCGCATGGAGACTCAGGCGACTCAGGAGACCCGGGACGAGGACAGCGAGACGGCGTCGGCCACCAGCACTGCGAACGCCTCGGAGCAACAGCCCCGCGCTGAAACCGCTGCACAGGCCGGGTCCGCGTCCGGCACATCGACAGCCCCGCAGCCGGCCACTGCCCCCGGCAAGGTCGACGAGCAGTGCGAAGTCCTGGTGCTTGGCGGCGGGCCCGGCGGCTACACTGCCGCCTTCCGCGCTGCGGACCTGGGCAAGGACGTGGTGCTGGTCGAACGCTTCCCCGTCATCGGCGGAGTCTGCCTGAACGTCGGCTGCATCCCCTCCAAGGCGTTGCTTCACGTCTCGGAGGTCCTGAATGAAACAAGGGACATGGCCGCGCACGGCATCCGCTTTGAACAGCCCGAGATTGACCTGGACAAGCTGCGCTCGTTCAAGGACGGAGTCATTGCCAAACTGACCGGCGGGCTCGGCCAGCTGGCCAAGCAGCGCAAGGTGCGCGTGGTGACGGGCGTCGGACGCTTCAGCTCACCGAACACGCTGTCGGTCGAGACCGCCGAGGGAACCCGCGAAATTGGATTCGAGCAGGCCGTCATCGCGGCCGGCTCCCAGCCGGTCAAGCTGCCCTTCATGCCCTGGGATGACCCGCGGGTCATGGATTCGACCGATGCCCTGACCCTGCCCGACATCCCCGGCCGGCTTCTGGTGATTGGCGGCGGCATCATCGGGCTGGAGATGGCGCAGGTCTACGATGCGCTGGGCTCGAAAGTCTCCGTGGTCGAGCTGTCGGACACCATCATCCCCGGTGCGGACAAGGACATGACGCGGCCGTTGCTCAAGCGTATCCGCAAGCGCTACGAAAATGTCTGGCTCGGCGCGCGCGTCACCGAAGTAGAAGCAACCGCCGTCGGCATCAAGGTACATTTTGCGGCCGAGCAATCCCTTCCTGGTCTGCCGGAAACCGACACCTTCGATCGCGTGCTCGTGGCCGTGGGGCGCAGTCCCAACGGCAGCCGTATCGGCGCCGAAAACGCCGGCGTACAGGTCGACGACCGCGGGTTCATTTCGGTGGACGAGCGGATGCGCACGAACGTCGCACACATCCACGCCATCGGGGATGTCGTCGGCCAGCCGATGCTCGCGCACAAGGCGGTACACGAGGGCAAGGTTGCCGCGGAGGTCATCTGCGGCCTGCCCAGCGCCTTCACGCCCATGGGCATTCCCGGTGTGGCCTACACGGATCCCGAAGTGGCCTGGGCGGGCCGGACAGAGGAAGAACTCAAGGCCGAGGGCATCGAATACGAGAAGGGCGCATTTCCCTGGGCCGCTTCCGGTCGCTCGCTGTCGATCGGCCGGGACGAGGGAATCACCAAGGCCCTGTTCTGTGCCAAGACCCATCGTCTGCTCGGTGCAGCAATCACCGGGCCGAATGCCGGCGAGCTGATCGCCGAGGCCATGCTGGCCATTGAAATGGGTGCAGACATGGCGGACATCGGCATGACCATCCATCCCCACCCCACCCTCTCGGAAACGCTGGGCTTTGCCGCCGAAATGGCCGAGGGCACGATTACCGACCTGCTGCCCCCGCGCAAGCGGCGCTGAGTCCGGAGACCCGCCGCCGTGGAGTTTCTCGCCTACGCCCTGCTCGGTGCCGTGGCCGGCCTCTCCGCCGGCCTCCTGGGCATAGGCGGCGGCCTGATCATGGTGCCCGTGCTGCTTCTGGTCTTTCCCGCCGTGGGCATTTCCGGCGAGCACCTGGTCCAGATGGCCATCGGCACCTCACTTGCGGCCATTATTTTCGGATCAATCTCCTCGGTCTGGACGCACCACAGGCATGGAGCGGTGAAATGGCGGCTGTTCGCCGTGATGGCCCCAGGCGTGACCCTCGGCGCTCTTGGCGGCTCCTACGCTGCGCATTTTTTGCCGGGCGAAATCCTCAAGACCATGTTCGGCATCCTGGAGCTGGTGATCGCCGCCCAGCTGTTCTTTGGCCGCAACCCGCCACCGAAGCGCCAGTTGCCCGGCACGTCCGGTCTGGTCGGCATGGGGGGCGGAATCGGGGCCGTGGGGTCGATCATGGGCATGGGGGGCGGTGCGCTGAGCACGCCCTTTTTCCTCTGGTGCAACGTCGTGCCCAGAAACGCGATCGCCACCAGCGCGGCCATCGGCCTGCCGACATCGATCGCCGGGACGATCGGCTATATCGCCTCGGGCTGGTCGCTCCCAAGCCTCCCCGACCATTCACTTGGCTACGTGTATTTGCCTGCGCTGCTTGGCATCGTGGTGTTCAGCATGCTGTTTGCTCCGCTGGGCGCCAATCTTGCCCAGAAGCTGCCGCCCCGAACCCTCAAGCGAATCTTCGCAGGCGTACTCGCCCTGCTCGGCCTCTACATGCTGGCGAGCTGAATCCCATGGAAACTCTGCATTCGTGCCGAGATTCACTGACGGGCAGGAGATCCACATCATGCGCAGAGCCCTCTACCCCGGAACCTTCGACCCAATCACGCTTGGTCACGTGGACGTGGCAAGCCGGGCGGCACGGCTTTTCGATGAAGTCATCGTCGCTGTCGCCGGGGCCGGCGGCAAGACGCCGCACTTTGATCTGCAGGCACGCTGCCGACTGGCGGAAGAAGCGCTCGAATCCATCAGCAACTGTACGGTTCGTTCCTTCGATGGGCTGCTGGTAGACTTTGCACGGGAGTGCGAAGCGCTGACCATCGTGCGGGGACTGCGCGCGGTATCCGACTTCGAGTACGAAATCCAGCTGGCGGCGATGAACCGCCGGCTGGCGCCGGAGCTGGAAACGGTGTTCCTGTCCCCGGCCGAGCACCTGGGTTTCGTGTCCTCGAGCATCGTGCGCGAGGTAGCGCGCCTCGGTGGCGATGTCAGCCAGTTCGTGCCGGACAACGTCCGGCGTGCCCTGGACTGAAAATACCAACCAGGCGCGCTCTGCAATGTCATGGAGGATCCGCGCCCGCGCGGGGGCTGTCGGGCCCAGTGTGTCCGGGACCAAGATGTACCCCGGCAGTAAAACCACAGAACAAGTCAAACCGAGTCAGGAGTTCCAACCATGGCCTTGTTGATCACCGACGAATGCATCAACTGTGACGTCTGCGAGCCGGAATGCCCCAATGGCGCGATCTCGCAGGGTGACGAGATCTACGAGATCGAACCTTCTCTCTGCACCGAGTGCGTCGGTCACTATGACGAGCCGCAGTGTGTTGAGGTCTGCCCGGTCGACTGCATTATCACCGACCCCGAGCGGCAGGAGACCCAGGAAGAACTGATGGCCAAATACCACGCCATCAACGACTGACCGCCCACCTCCATGGACGGTCAAACCGCCCGGCGCGGCCTGACGCGCCGGGAAGATTGTCTCCCGGGCGCGGCACGTGCGCCGTCCCGGCAGGGTGCTCCCCGGCGCCTGAGCTGGCGCCGGGGCGTTGTTGCTGCGCTTTTGACCATTACGGCCGGGTTCTCGGCGCCCGCGTCGTCCGAAGGCGTGGTAGCACACGCCGAACTGGGCAAGCCTGAGCCCTTCACCTTCGAGTCGGTGATTGACACGGCGGAGCACCTTGCCACAGCGCCTTTCCAGCCGCCAGCCGCCGAGTCTGTCCTTGACACCCTCGATGGGCGGATTGGCATGCGCGATTCGGCCCGGCTCTGGGCGGACCAGCCGGACGGCTTTCGCATCCGGGGACTGCATCGCAGCCGGTTTCGTCGGCCGGCCGTCCGCGTCCACGAGGTGGATGGGGACGAAGCCAGGCCTTGGATCTATCGCAAGTCCGCCTTCGATTATGAAGACCCGGGGGCCGCCCGAGAGGCCTCACCGGATCTAGGCTTTGGTGGCATCGAGATACAACGTCCCGCGCTTTCAGGTGGCGAGGAAGGTGCCGAACCGGTATTGATCCGTCTTTCCGGCGAAGGATTCATCTATCAACCGGCCGACGGCCCGGTGCACGGGGTCTCGGCCCGCCTGCTTCTTGCCGAACAGGGCGTGGATACCGAAGCCGGAAGCACGCCCTTTTTCCGGGCGCTGTGGCTTGAACGCCCGGATCCTGCAGATACCACGTTGGTGATTTACGCGCAGCTCGATGCCCCGGGGCTGACGGCGGCGGCTCGTCTGGTCCTGGATGCTGCCAAGACCGAAAGCCCCGCACTGGATGTCGATCTGCGCGTTTTCGTCCGTCACGATCTGGCCGTGCTGGGCGTAGCCGCTTTGGGCAGCCATTTCTGGTACGGTGAAAACGACCGGCGCGCGGCCACGGACTGGCGTCCGGAGGTCCATGGCAGTGACGGCCTGCTGATGCAGACCGGCAGCGGGGCGCGACTCTGGCGCCCGCTGGTCAACCCGCCCCATCCCGATGACAGCCGTTTCAGGGATGTCGACCCCGAGGGGTTTGGCCTGCTCCAGCGAGACCGGGACTTCGCCAGCTATCAGGACACCGAAACGCCTTACCACACGCTGCCGGATTTGTGGGTTGCGCCGGAATCGCCCTGGGGTGAGGGCTCGGTGATCCTGCGTGAAATCCCGACGAAAAGCGCAGATATCGACAACGTACTGGCCTTTTGGAATCCCAGGCCGCCTGCCGACGCGGGAACCCGCTGGCGCTTTGAATTTCGCATGGGATTCGGCCGGCAGGTCGTCCCCGATGCCGAACTTTTGGAGGTGAGCGCCACGCGACTTGGCCTGGCGCGCTATGCCGGAGAGCCCCGGGATGATGGCTCCTTGCGGCTGGTCATCGACTTGGAGCCACCCGCGGGAGGAGACCAGGCATCCAGGAACATGGCACCCGAGGCGCATCTGAGCACCACGCGCGGTACGGCAGAAGTGGTGGACTTGAGCCGGGTGGTGGGCAGCGACCAGTGGCGGTTGATGATTGATCTGGCAGTCAGCGGCCGGGAGCCGGTCGACCTCCGGGCCCAGCTGGTGGAGGATGATTTGCCCGTATCGGAAACCTGGCTCTATCGGCTGCACCCGGGCGCTCTTTCTTGGCTGGAGCAATAGAACATCTCTGCAGGGATGGCCCGGGACACATTGGCGCAAGCCATTGAATTAAAAACTTCCCGGAAATGCAGCGCCCGGGCATCTTCGATCAGGCCGGGGCCTTGGCGTTTTCACGCAACTGCCGGTGGTTCAGCGCCAGCCACTGCAGGGCGATGATCGGCGCGGCCGCGCAGATCTGGCCGGAGTCCACCCGCGACAGGGCCTCGGCACGATCAAGCACCTGAACCCGGATATCCTCGTGCTCATCCGCCAGTCCGTGCACACCGCCGGCTGTCGAGGCATCCACCAATGCCAGGAACAGCCAGGTACTCTCGGTGGTCCCGCCGGGGCTGACCCAAAAGCGGGTAATCGGCAACAGCCTCCCCGGAACAAGACCCGACTCTTCCTGCATCTCCCGCGCGGCCACCGACTCGGGGCTCTCGCCGGGCTCGATCATGCCCGCGACCACCTCCATCAGCCAAGGCCCGCCCGGTGCATCCAGCGCGCCGGGACGAAACTGCTCGACGAGTACCACCTGGTCGGTCGCCGGGTCATAGGGAAGCACAGCCACCGCGTGACCACGCTCGAAGATTTCCCGGGATACCGGGCCGATCCAGCGCCCGTCGAAGGCCTGAAAGCGAAAGCGGCAATCACGCAGGGCGAAGAAGCCCCGATACAGGTCCCGGCAGTCGATCAGCTCGTACTTCATCCGCAGATTCGCCCAAGTCGCCCAGTTTGTCCGTCAAAGGCCAGAGAGCACATACTCGGTCAGGCCGGGGTAACGGGTACGACGCAGGTACTTCTCAAGCCAGGCCCGCCCGGCGGCACACTGCAACGAGCGGTCAACCTCGGCCTCGATCGCCCGCATCCGCCGATACACATCGGCCCACTCCTCGATCCGCTCACGCAGAGGCGCCCGACGCACCGAGCTGTAACCAATAATCCGGTCCCCGGCATCCCGCCGGGGCGCGACGTAGGCGATCACCCAGTAATGATCGCCACTCTTGGCCCGGTTGACCACGTATCCGTAAAACTCCTGCCCTGACTGGATCGTTTCCCACATCAGTTGGAAGACCGATCGCGGCATGTCCGGATGACGGAGGATGTTGTGCGGCCGGCCCTCAAGCTCCTCGCGGCTGAATCCGGACACCTCGACCAGAGTCGGGTTGGCATAGGTGATCACGCCCCGCTCGTCCGTGCGGGACTGAATGGTCTGGGTCGGCTTGAGCACGATTTCCTGCCCGGTGACCGGCTGCGCCTTCATGACTGGACTCCTTCTTCGATCAATCGTCTGACACGCGCGAGGTCTTCGGGCGTATCGACCCCCGGCCCCGGATGCTCCACGGCCGTATCCATCAGCAGGGTCTTTCCGTGGTAAAGGATGCGCAACTGCTCAAGGCGCTCCAGTGATTCCAGCGCACAGGGAGCCATATCCGCGTATTCGAAAAGAAAACCCGCCCGGTACGCGTAAACCCCCAAATGACGCATGGCCAGAGCCGGCACGGTGTCCGGACCGGCACCACGATCAAGCGGGATGGCCTGACGGGAGAAGTACAGCGCCCGGCCATAGGCATCGCAGACGACCTTCACGCAGGCCGGGTCATGGAAGGATTCGGTATCCGGCACTGGCGTCATCAACGATGCCGCCGAGGCCTCCGCGCTGCGATCAAGGCAACGCGCCACCTGGTCCAGTAGTCGCGGCGGCATCAGCGGCTCGTCTCCCTGAAGGTTCACCACGATCTCATCCTCGGACAGCGACAGCAGCCGCGCCGCCTCGGACAACCGGTCGGTGCCGGACTCGTGGCCGTGACGGGTCATCAGCACCGTGGCGCCGAAATCCAGGCAGGCCTGCTCGATACGCTCATCGTCGGTGGCGATGACCACCCGTTTCGCGCCGCTGGCCAGCCCGCGCTGGTAAACATGCCAGATCAGCGGACGACCGGCGATGGGAACCAGCGGTTTGCCGGGCAACCGCTCGGAGGCATATCGGGCGGGGATAATCAGGGTGTAGGGCGGGATACGCGCGACCGAATCACTCATGCCGGCTCAGGTCCGGAACCGGCAGGCTTCTGTTTCTCCCGCCATTGACGAACTTCTTCGGCATCCATCTGCCGCGCCTCGTCCTCGAGCATCACGGGAATTCCATCCCGCACCGGATAGGCCAGGCCGGCTGAAAGCGAAATCAGCTCGTCGGCGGACCGGTCGTGGATCAAGGGCCCCTTGGTCACCGGGCATACGAGAATTTCCAGCAGCTTCTTGTCCATCGAGACTCCTCGGTCTGCGTTCGTCGCGTGTGGTCGGAAAAGGTCGGCGCGATGGCCAAAACTCCCCTCTTGGCGCGGTGCGGCCCCGACTCGCCTGGACGCGCCCGTTAAAAATGGCGTGGTCGGCGTCGGGCCGGCCCGCTCCATGATCTCAGCCCGGCGTGCCCGCCCGGGCAAGCCGTTCAAGCAACGATTCGATCCAGTCTCCGTCCAGATGCGCATCCACGCGAAGATAGTAATGCGGGCGATCGGGCGAGAAGACCGGCCATTTTACGGCATCCTTCTCGGTCATGACGAACACCGTCTGCGGATCGTCAAGCTGGCGTCGAAGGCGAGACGGCAACCGGGCATGGTCAGCCAGCGCGTGGGGCGTCACGTTCAGGCCCAGTTGATCCAGCGTCCGGAAAAAACGCGCCGGGTCCCCGATGCCGGCCACCGCCTGCACGCTGCGGGCCGGTGGCTCGCTCGTCGGTCGCTGCTCACCCGTGGCCAGATGTACGAAACCACGCGGGATCAGCTGCATGCGCCCTACTCCGCCAGTACGAGCCGCCAAGTGAGCACGAACCAGGGTATCCTGCGGCGGCAGCGTGCCCCGCACGGGCGTATTCATGACCACGGCATCGACCAGCGCGAGGCGATCGGCCGGCTCGCGCAGAGGTCCGGCCGGCAGACACCGCCCGTTGCCGAAACCGCGCAGCCGGTCCACCACCGCGATCTCGAAATCCCGGCCCAGGGCATGATGCTGCAATCCGTCGTCACTGACCAGCAGGCCGACTTCTGGATGCGCCTCCAGAAGCGCCATGCCCGCGGCCACGCGATCAGGGTGCACGAACACCGGCGCCGACGTCCGCCGATGGATCATCAATGCCTCGTCACCGCAGACATCGGCGCTCGTCTTGGCCGTCACCTGACGCGGCGGCTCGCCCCGGCGCCATTGCACGCCATAGCCCCGCGAAATCACTCCCGGTTTGTGCCCGGCGGCGCGCAACCGCTCGACCAGCGCCATGACCAGCGGCGACTTTCCCGCCCCGCCAACCGTGAGATTGCCCACCACGATCACCGGGACCGGCAGCCGGCCAACACCCTCGCCCCTGGCGGCACGGGCCAGTCGACGGGAGGCGAGACGACAGACCAGCGCGCCCGCCGGGCGCAGTGCCTGCGCAAGCCAGCGCGGCCCGGCCGAATCATCCCACCAGAACTGCGGCGCCTTCACGTAGCGGCCCCGTCCGTATTGAACTGCAGTCGATAAAGCGCAGCGTACTGCCCGTCGCGCGCAAGCAACTCATCGTGCCGGCCCTGCTCCACGATGCGACCCTGATCCAGCACCACGATCCGGTCGGCATGCTCCACGGTCGACAGGCGATGCGCGATCACCAGCGTCGTGCGACCGCGGCAGAGCGTTTCCAGCGCATCCTGTATGGCTCGCTCCGACTCGGTATCCAGGGCGGAAGTTGCCTCGTCCAGGATCAGGATCGGGGCATCACGGTACAACGCCCGGGCAATCGCAAGCCGCTGACGCTGACCACCGGAGAGCATGACGCCGTCTTCGCCCACGCCGGTGTCATAGCCTTCGGGCAGCTCGTCGACAAACACATCGGCGTGCGCGGCACGGGCTGCGGCAATCACGCGGTCACGGTCGGGCCTGACCGGCGCGCCGTAGGCGATATTGTCAGCCACCGAGGCGTTGAACAGGGTCACATCCTGAGACACAAAGGCCATCTGGCCACGCAGGTTGGCCAGAGGCATCTCCCGGATATCGCGTCCATCCACCAGAATCCGTCCGCGTCCCGGGTCCGCAAACCGGGGCAACAGGGCCAGCAGAGTACTCTTGCCACTGCCTGACCGCCCGACCAGTGCCACCGTCTCGCCGGGTTGAATCGAAAGCGACACGTCCTGCAGCACCCAGTCCGCTCCCTGTGGGTAGCGAAACCAGAGGTTTTCGAAATCCACCTGCCCGCTGGCCCGCTCGATCCGCTCACGCCCTTCGTCAGCCTCTACCGGTTGATCCATCAGATCGAACAGCGCCTCGCCGGCCGCAATCCCCTTTTGCAGCACGGCATTGACGTTGATCAGCCGCTTGATGGGCGAAAGCATCAGCGCCAGGGCCGTGATGAAGGACACGAAAGTCCCCGGCGTGATCTGCTCCAGTCGTTCGCCGCTGGTGGCAAAGACCACCACGCCCGCAATCCCGATGGCCAGGACCAGCTGGGTCAGCGGCGAGGAAATCGCGTTGACCGCCATCATCTTCATGAAACGGCGAAAATTGCGCTCATTGACCTCGTCAAAGCGGGCCTGCTCGAACGCCTGACCGCCATAGAGCTTGACCACGCGCTGGCCGTTCACCGCCTCCTCGGCGATATGGCTGACCTCGGTCATGGAATGCTGAATTTGCCGGGAATACCTCCGGAACGACCGACTGATAAAAGCCACCAGGACCACCAGCACCGGCGCCAGAACCAGGATGAACAGGGCCAGCTGCCAGCTCAGCCAGAGCATCCAGGCCAGCAGGCCGATCACCGTCAGGGTATCGCGTACCAAGGTAGTCAGCGCCTGTGACGCGGCCTCGGAAACCTGCTCGACGTGGTAATTGAGCTTGGAAAGAATCTCGCCGCCGGAGACCTGATCGAAATAC
Source organism: Halothiobacillaceae bacterium (assembly GCA_049974825.1). Lineage (GTDB taxonomy): Bacteria > Pseudomonadota > Gammaproteobacteria > Halothiobacillales > Halothiobacillaceae > JBKHDT01. The sequence goes on from JBNGDJ010000017.1 coordinate 20,005, forward strand.
CGGCTCGGCAGGTGCAGCACCCGGCCGAACAGATCATGCCGCAGGTCGCGAATCACGCTGCGACCCACCCAGCCCATGCCGTACTTGGCCGCAAACTCTGCGAACATCCGCACGATGAACACGCCCAGAAGGGCCCATGGGATGATCGCGATCGTCTCGGGGTCCCGTTCGACGAAGCTGCCGTCCAGAAGTGGCTTCATCAGGGCGGCGAAACCCACTTCGGTGCCCGCGGCGGCAACCATGCCGACAATGGCCACGATCAGTACGCCCAGGCGACGGCGCGTGTAACCGAGCAGCCGACGATAGGTTGCCCAGCCGTCAGCCGGTGTCCCGTTGCCCTCCACAGGCTTCATGGATCGGTCCGGGTCCCGAGTGAAAGTCGCTTCACACCGGCCTGGCGGGCGGCATCCAGGGCCGTGACCAGGCGTTGGTGTACCACGTCAGCATCTGCCATCACGATCAGCGGGCGCTCACTGTCGGCAATGCCCCGCAGGGCGATAATCAACCGGTCCGGCGCGATGTCGCGCCCGTCCAGCGCGTAACGCCCCGTCTCGTCAATCTCGAGCGTGTGGGCCCGCGACTCGGCAGAAGGAGCGCCGCTGCGCTCGGTCACCCGGGGAAGGTCAACCTCCAGCGCAGACTCCCGCACGAAGGAGGTCGTGAGCATGAAAAAGATCAAGAGCATGAACACCACGTCAATCAGCGGGATCAGGTTCAGCTCCAGGGACTCGCGGGCACGGGGGCGAAAGTTCATTGGCCCGACTCCGGTGCGGGACAGGCCGGGTGCAGAGTCTCTACCAGGCGGATGGTCTCGCGCTCCATGTCGATGACCAGTTCGTCCACCAGCCCGCGAAAGTAGCGATGAAAAATGAACGCGGGTACGGCCACAATAATGCCTGCCGCCGTGGTCACCAGCGCCTTGGCGATCCCGCCGGCCAGCACCTCCGAATGGATCTGCGCCTCGTTCGAGAGGGCATTGAACACATCAATAATGCCCACCACGGTACCCAGCAGCCCGAGCAGCGGCGAGATCACCGCGATCGTGCCCAGGGTATTGAGATAACGCTCCAGCCGATGGGCTTCGTGGCGGCCGGCATCCTCGACCCGTTCCTTCATTTCCTCGCGCGAAAGTCCCGGCTTGAGACCGGCGGCAAAGATCGCTCCAAGCGAGGAGCCCGCCGTCAGCCGGGCCAGTTCGGCTGACCCGGGCGGGCCCCGGTTCCAGGCGGCCACCACCGCCTCGACCAGGCCGGGGGTGATCACTCGACTGCGCCGCAGACTCCAGAAGCGCTCGATCACAATGGCCGTCGCCAGCACCGAGGCCAGCAGAATCGGGAACATCAGCCAGCCGCCCGCCTGAACCAGCTCAAACATGCGCATCAACCCTCCCTTGAAACACCCCGGCCCACCACCGAACCGGCGACCACGTCGCAGGACCGCGCCACATCGAACCGGCTGCGAAAGCGGGTACTGGCCAGATGAGCCCCCTGCGGCGCGGCCCGGTCTACGGTAATCACCACCCCCCGCGGTTCGCTTTGGCACCACTCCGGGATGGCGGTCGCGCCGGGCAGTACCGTCACCGGCGACTCAAGCCGACCATGATAATGGAATTCCCCACGATATTTGCCGACAAAGGCCAGCGGCCTTCCATCCTCGGCCAGTTGCGCCAGCTCTTTGGAAAAGTCCCGAAAATCCATGGTTGGACGCATCGGCAGGGCCACCAGATGCACCGTAATCAGCAGGCCTGCCGCGACAAGAGCGATCCAGCGCGTCTGAATGGTCGGTGAACGCGGTTTGAAGAGCCCCATCGCAAACAAGAACAGCGGCAGGGCCCAGAACAGGCCGGGACCGGCCAGCAGTTCTGCCCAGTAGGCATCCGAAAACCAGGGCAAAACCCAGACCGTGAGACTCAGCACCGCCACGAGCGCAAAGACCCCGCGGGCCGGAACGGGCGAATCATCGCACCGGACGATCCAGGCACCGGCAACAAGCGCCAGTGCCGGCAGCATGGGCAGCAGATAGTGCGGCTGCTTGCCGCTGACCAGACTCAGCAGAACAAAGGGCGGCACGGTCCAGAACAGCATGACCCCGGCCCGTGGCAGGCTGCGCAATGACCGCGGACCGAACGCGGCGACAAACGGCCCCCAAAGCAGGACGGGAAGCAACATCACCGCCAGCATCGGCAGGTACCACCAGAACGGACGGGCATGGTCAAAGGCATCCACCACGCGCCCGGCCATCTGCCCCCAGAGGATTTCCTCCGCATACTGCGGCGTCCCGGCCGACGCCGCCAGAACCGCCCAGAGAAGTACCGGAGCCGCCCCGGCCAGGCCCACGCTGCCGGTACGCAGCCACCACAAAAACCGGCCACGCCAGTGATTCATCCTGCCATTGGGGTCGGCCATCCACCAGGGCGCCGACACGGTCAGCGACACCAGAAAGAGCACTGCGAAGGGACCTTTTGCCAAACCGCCCCCGGTCACCGCCAGGGCCAGCCAGACCCAACCGATCCGCCGGCCAGACTCGATTTGCAGCAACCCCCACAAACCCAGAAGGACAAAAAACGTCACCAGCGCGTCGAACATGATCATGCTGGCAAAGCCCAGCGGATAGAGCATGGCCAGCAGCAGCCAGACGCCGATGACAGCCGCCTGCCGCCCGTGCGAATCGGGCCAAAGGCGGCAGCCGATCCGCCAGGTCAGGTACAAAACGCCCACCCAGAATGCGGTCCCCACCAGGCGGGCCGAAACATCCTGAACACCGAAAATGGCCCAGCCGGCGTGGATCAGCCAGAACAGCAGCGGAGGCTTGTGACTGTAGGGCTCGCCGTTGAGCAGGGGCACCAGCCAGGAGCCGGCCTGCCACATTTCCCAGGCCACCGCCATGTAGCGGGTTTCGTCGATCGGGTTAATCGGCCGCAGCGCCTGAAGCAGCAGCGTGGCGAACGAAAACAAAAGCAGCGGTGCCGCCAGAGGATGCCAGGCAAGTGCGCGATAAAACATGGCTGGGGATTTTCGCTGAAGGTCTTACACATCAAGCACACCGCGAAGGCGCCCTCGGGGTATCCGAGAAGATTTCGCGGCAAGCGTCGGGGAATCCCTGCTCCGAGCGGGAACCAGGATCATTCAAAAAAGAATTTGCCGGATTCAGGGCAGTAAACCGGGCACCTGCTTGTCGGCCGGCCAGCGCACGGTGTAGCCGAAACGCACTGTGCCGGTCGCCCCGGGCTCAAGCGAGAGATCCCAGGCCAGCACACCGGCCCGTCCATCAACATTGCGTACGGTTGGCGGCGTGTTGTCATTGGCCGGCTCCACGGCGATGTCGGCATCAAGCGGCACCGGCAGCCGGTCGAATACTCGCACGTCGGTCGGCCGGTCATGACGATTCGTGACCGTCATCCGCGTATCCCGCACGACCTGCTTGTGCCGGCCGATCAGCCCCCGCTCGTCCCGTTTTTCCGGGGCATCACGGTATTCAACCTCGATGCCCGGATCGACGCCGAAACTGAGCTCCAATTCCTGGTCTGGAATCAACGCCGCCACGCGGGTCCGACCCACCTGCTGGCCATCCCGCTGCAAAAGCAGTTCGCCCGGTGGCAGGCTCGCTGCACCACCGAAACCCAGCGATCCAACAACCACCGCCGTGGCCGACTGTCTTGGCGCGGTCCAGGCAGCCACAGTCGCCGGCGCCTGCCATTCATCGAGGGTGAGCAGCTGCTCGTCGGTTCCGCTGCCAAGGCTCACTGGATGCTCGATGGCATATTCCAGCGCATAGGGCGTGCCCTCAAGCTGCGCCCCACCGCCCGGCAACGGCGACTGGGCAAGCATCAGCGCTTCGCTGGCCATGGCCCGATCCGCTTCACGCATCGCCGGTACCGGCTCCTGCAGGCTGATCTCCCAGGATTCGAGCGCCGGCACCGGGCGCCAGCTGCGCCGGTCATTCATGCCAATTCTCAGGGCCACGTCGGTCCAGTCCTCGCCGGTCTGCTGACGGATGCGGGCGCGGGTCCGCCACCGCACCGTGTTGTCCGAAGTATCCAGGTCAGCCTCGTAGACCGGAGTCCAGCCCGCCGCGGGATGGCGATAGGAAAGCGTGAACTGCCCTGAGAAGTCCGCCACGGCTCGCAGGGAAAGCACCAGGCTGCGTCCGCCGGATTCGCGGGCCTGAATGCGCTCGATCTCCTCGCGCAGGGTGGTGATCTCTTCCTCTTGCTTCGACCGCTGCATTGCGCTCTCGGCCAGCCGGGTATTGAGCGCCAGGGCGCGGATTTCGATTTCCTCCAGCCACTCAAGCCCCTGAAGCGCTTCGTTTTCCTGCACCTTCGGTCCCAGCCCGCGCGCCAGACCTTCCAGCGCCTCTAGGCGCAGACCCACCGCCGAGCGCTCGGCGTCCAGGGCAGCCAGGGCCCGCTCGGCCTCGGCCAGTCGGGCTTTCAATTCAACCACCCGCGGCGAATCAACCACCCGAACCCGGTCGGAAAGTCGAAAGTCCACCGAATCCAGTGCGGCCTGAAGCTCGGCGTCAGTCGTCACCCTCAGGCTGTCGGGCACCAGACCCGCCGGCAGGCCAGTTAAAAGAAACTGCTGTGCTCCCGCCTCGCCGGAGAGCGAAAATTCGCGCGAGACCACCGCCGCATCCGGCGCAAGGAAAACCTCGGACACCGTGCTTTCCACCGCCACGGGTGCAGCCTGCATGGCATGCGCCGGCAACACGGCCAGCAGCAGCACGCAAAAACTCCTGAGGAATCTCTGCACGAATGCAGAGATTCCCGATTGGGGCATGGATGCCCTGCCGCACAATGGCGCAAGCCATTGAATTGCGGAGCCCGAGCCGAGCGTGCATCGGCCCGGGCGTGTCTGAACGCGGGCAAAGCCTGCTGACGCGTTAAGCTGGCCCAAGCCCACAAATCCATGGATGGATTTGCGCAGAGTTTCCCTGGAAATCATCAACACGCTCCCGTCTTATTCGATGCAATGCCCCCGCACCGAGGGCTTCTGAATTCTGCCCGCCCTCGTGCCAGCGCCTCTGCACAAAGCCAGGGGTGGCTTTGTGCCACGACGCCCGGACCAATGGGCTGGCGCGAGCTCAAGGTCACGACAGGCGATGGCAGACGTTGTCCGCGTTCAGCAACGCCTGAACGCCCGAACGGGAAAATCAGGCAACCGAACCGCCAGCCCGTCGCTTGCGCACCGCATCGGCCAGGCGCTCAATGACCTTCTCGCTGTCTTCCCAGCCGATGCAGGCATCGGTGACACTCTGGCCGTAAACCAGCTTTTCGGGGTGCTCGCAGTCCTGCCGCCCGGCCAGCAGGTGGCTTTCGATCATCGCGCCCACGATGCCCACATTGCCCGCAGCGATCTGGGCGGCCACGTCCTCAGCCACCAGAATCTGCCGGGCGTGCTGCTTCTGGCTGTTGGCGTGGGAGAAATCAATCATCAGCCGCTCGGGCAGTTCGGCATTGCGCAGGGCTTCCAGCGTGGCGTTTACGTGGTTGGCGTCGTAGTTCGGTTCGCGGCCACCACGCAGGATAATGTGACAGTCCTCGTTGCCGGTGGTCGAGAAGATGGCCGACCGCCCCTCCTTGGTCACCGACAGGAAGTGATGCGGACGCATCGCGGCCCGGATGGCATCGACCGCGACCTGGAGCCCGCCGTCCGTCGCATTCTTGAACCCCACCGGGCAGGACAGGCCGGACGCCAGTTCCCGGTGCACCTGCGACTCGGTGGTCCGCGCACCGATAGCCCCCCAGGCGATCAGGTCAGAGACATACTGCGGCGAGATCAGGTCCAGGTACTCGGTGGCCGCCGGCACGCCCATGTCCGCCAGATCGGCCAGCAGATGGCGGGCCAGGTGCAGCCCGTCATTGATCCGGAAGCTGCCATCCAGGTTCGGATCGTTGATCAGGCCCTTCCAGCCCACCGTGGTCCGGGGCTTTTCGAAATACACGCGCATGACCAGCAGGACATCCTCCGCCACCCGGGCCGCGAGGGACTTCAAGCGCCCGGCATATTCCCGGGCGGCCTCCACATCATGCACCGAACAGGGCCCCATGATCACCAGCAGGCGGTCGTCTTCGCCGGCAAGGATGCGATGAATCGCCTCGCGGGCATCGTGAACGGTGCGGGCGCCCTGCTCCGTCACCGGATGGTGTTCGCGCACGGCAACCGGCGCCACCACCTGCTGTATTTCTCGAATGCGTAGATCGTCTGTCTGATAAGTCATGTCAGTCTGGATACGGAAAAGCTGAGTGTAATGGGTGGATCGTGCGCGCCTGAACCGGCCTGCTCGCCCGAGCATGCCATCTTACCTTGCAAAGGACCGTGGAGGGCAGCGCCGCCTTAAAAACATTGCAGAGGGAATCTCTGCACGAATGCAGCCCTTCCCTAGACCGCCCACTGCAGGAAGCGCCGGATCAGACCCCCGACCCGCCACCCGCCGCGCCAGCACCCAGAGATTCAATACGAACCATTCTTGTTTACAATGCGTTTGTTCTTCGCTACGATACATTCACTGCCAGCGTCGTGGTCCCCGGGGACGTCCGGGACCAGCCACGACCCGGTCGCAAGGACCGGTGGCAAGGAGGCTCTGACTCGGTGCAGAGCTTCGGCAGGGTGATCACCGCGCCAGTCAACCCCGTCATCACTCTCTTGAATGAGGAGCGTTTTCGTGACCAAACTCAAGTGGATCGTGGCCATCGGCCTTTCTTCCGTTTCCTTCGCCGCCACGGCCGCGGAAGTGAACGTCTATTCCGGTCGGGCCGAGGTCTTCGTCAAGCCGCTGCTGGAAAAATTCACTGACCAGACCGGCATTGAGGTCAACCTGCTCTCGGCCAAGGACGATGCGCTGATCGCCCGCCTGCAGTCCGAAGGACGCAACAGCCCGGCCGATATCCTTCTTACAGCCGATGCCGGCCGCCTGCTTCGGGCCGAGGCCGCGGGACTGCTGCAGCCTGCCGAGTCCGAAATCCTCTTTGAGCGCATTCCGGAGAAATACCGGGACAGTGACAACCACTGGTACGGCTTTACCATGCGCTCCCGCCCGATCATGGCGGCGACGGATCGGGTTTCCGAAGGCGAAATCACCACCTATGAAGAACTGGCGGATCCGAAATGGAAGGGCCGCATCTGCGTGCGCTCCTCGGACAATGTCTACAACCAGTCCTTTATCGCCGCCATGATCGCCCACAACGGCGGGGAAAAGACCGAAGAATGGGTCGAGGGCTTTGTCAGCAACTTCGCGCGTCCGCCGAGCGGTGGCGATCGTGATCAGATCCGTGCCGTCGTCGCCGGAGAGTGCGACCTGACCCTGGCCAATACCTATTACCTGGCCGGTATGCTCGACGGACAGGACGCCGAACAGCGCGAAATCGCCGAGCAGATCACGGTCATCTGGCCCAATCAGGACGGCACGGGCGCCCACGTCAATATCAGCGGTGCCGGCGTGACGGCCAGCTCGAAGAACACCGAGGAAGCCATCAAGCTGATGGAGTTCATGACCTCCGAAGCCGCCCAGGTCGAGTATGCCCAGAGCAATCACGAGTACCCCGTGGTCAAGGGCGTGGAGATGAGCGAAACGCTGCAGGAGTTCGGCGACTTCAAGGCAGACGACCTGTTGCTGGACAAGCTCGGCGAACACAATGCCGAAGGCGTGCGCATCATGGATCGTGCCGGTTGGCGCTGATCCGCGTGACTGACACATGAGCAGCACGCTCTCCGAAACGGTGGACGCGCGCAGCGGCGCGCGGGCCACCCACAGACTCAGGCGAATCGGCCGCTGGCGTCCGACCCCCGGAGGGTTGACGCTGGCGGCGATCGCGTTTCCGATTGCCATTCCGATCTTGGTAGTCCTGTTCCACCTGGTCTCGCCGGATCTGGAGGTCTGGAACCACCTGCGCGAAAGCCGGCTGGGCGAATATGTCGGCCACTCGCTGATGCTGATGATCGGCGTGGCGATCGGCGTGCTCGCGCTGGGCGTGCCCACGGCCTGGCTGACGGCACGTTACGACTTTCCCGGGCGGCGACTGGTCATCTGGGCGTTGATGCTGCCCCTGGCCATGCCGGCCTACATCGTCGCCTACGCCTACATCGGCATTCTGGACTACACCGGGCCGGTGCAGACCCTGATTCGCGACCTGACCGGCTGGCAGTTCGGGGACTACTGGTTCCCGCAGATCCGCTCGGTCGGCGGCGCGGTGCTGATGCTCAGCCTGGTGTTCTACCCCTACGTCTACCTGCTCGCCCGCAGCGCCTTTCTGGAGCAGTCGGCCTCGCTGTACGAGGTCGCCCGGCTGGCCAATGGCCACGGCGGAGGGCTGTGGAACCGCCTGCGCCACTCCGGCTTCGCCCGGGTCGGTCTGCCGCTGGCCCGGCCGGCCATTGTCGCCGGCCTGATGCTCGCGTTGATGGAGACCCTGGCCGACTACGGCACCGTGCAAGTCTTTGGGGTCACCACCCTGACCACCGGCATCTTTCGCAGTTGGTACGGCATGGGCCAGGTCGAGGCGGCAGCCCAGCTTGCCGGTATCCTCACGCTCTTCGTGCTGGCGCTGCTGGTGCTTGAACGCAGTTCCCGCCGACGGGCCGCCTACCACCACCCCCGGGCCATGCGCCGCATCGAACCGGTCCGACTGCAGGGCGGCAAGGGCATGGCGGCGCTGGCCTTTTGTCTTGTGCCGGTGACCTTCGGCTTCCTGCTCCCGGTCCTGCAGCTGCTGGGCTGGAGCCTGATCAACTCCGAGCGCTTCCTTGATGCCGACTTCATCCGGCTGGCCGGCAATACCCTGATGCTGGCCGCTGCCGCCGCGGCGCTGGTGGTAGCGCTGGCTGTGGTGATCGTCTCGGTCAAGCGCGCCCGGCCCAGTCGCGCCCGGCAGGCGCTGACGGATCTCTCGACCATGGGCTACGCCATTCCCGGGGCCGTGATTGCCGTGGGCATCTTCATTCCCCTGGGCTTTGTCGACAACACGGTCGACAGCTGGATGCGCGCGACCTTCGGCATCTCCACCGGACTGCTGCTCTCCGGCACCCTGTTTGCCCTGCTGTTCGCCTATGCCGTGCGTTTCATGAGTCTCGGCGTGTTTACCGTCGACGCCGGCATGGGCCGCCTGCGCCCGGCCATGCTCGATGCCGCCCGGGCACTGGGTCAGTCGCCCCGGGGCGTGCTGTTCCGCGTCACGCTGCCGATGATTCGCGGCAGCCTGCTGACGGCCGCTCTGCTGGTGTTTGTCGAGGTACTCAAGGAGTTGCCGGCCACGCTGGTGCTGCGCCCGTTCAACTTCAATACGCTTGCCGTGCGCACCTTCGAGCTGGCCAATGACGAAATGTTTGTCGAGGCAGCCATTCCTGCGCTCACCATCGTGCTGATCGGCCTGATTCCAGTCATCCTGCTTTCCCGGGCCGTGACCCGGCAGGGTGAGCAATGACTGCAACCGCGGCGACTGTTCCCACGCGGTTGCCGGGCCTTGCCAGCTGGGGTAGTGTTCGTGCCTTTCCACAAACCCAGGCATCGCCTCCGTCCATGAGCCGGCCCCTGAAACTGACCGACGTCGCGGCCCGCATCGCGCAGCATCACGTGCTCAACGGGGTCAGCCTTGAGCTGGCCCGCGGTGACATCGGCTGCCTGCTCGGCCCTTCCGGCTGCGGCAAGACCACCCTGCTGCGGGTCATTGCCGGCCTTCAGGAAATCACCCGGGGCGAGATACGCATTGGCGAGACCGTGGTCAGTCACCCGGACTTCATGCTGGAGACCGAGCGGCGCAATGTCGGCATGGTCTTCCAGGACTTCGCCCTGTTTCCCCACCTGACCGTCAAGGACAATATCGCCTTCGGCCTGGGCGGCCTGAGCGCCCCGAACAGGCGGCAGCGTGTTGGAGACCTGCTGGATCTCACCGGACTCGCCGGCCTGGAGGGGCGTTACCCCCACGAGATTTCCGGCGGTCAGCAGCAGCGCGTGGCGCTGGCCCGGGCGCTGGCCCCCTCGCCCGATGTGCTGCTGCTGGACGAACCCTTCTCCAGCCTGGACCGGGAGCTTCGGGAAACCCTGGCCTGCGAGGTGCGGGACATACTCAAGGCCGAGGATGTCACGGCCATCCTGGTCACCCACGACCCCTTCGAAGCGTTCGCCATGGCGGACCAGGTCGGCGTGATCCACGAGGGTGAAATCCTGCAGTGGGGCGACAGCTACAGCCTGTACCACGCGCCCGAGCATCCCTTTGTGGCCCGGTTCATTGGGCAGGGCGACTGCCTGCCGGGTGAGCTGGTGGCCCCGGACCGGCTGGTAACGGCGCTGGGCGAGATCGCCCTGCCCCGTCCGCTGGCGGGCGAGCAAGCCACGCTGTTTGTGCGGCCGGAGCTGCTGGAGATTGTCGAACAGGGCCCGGTGCGCGCCACGATCCTGCAGCGACGGTTTCGCGGTGCGTTCTACCTGTACGATGCCGCTCTGCCCGATGGAACCCGGCTGACCATCCAGTCCAGCCGACTGCTCCGTCCGGAAGAAAACCATCCGGTCGCCCTGAATCTGAGCGAGCCGCCCATTGTCTTTTCTGGCGCCGTCTGTCCGACCCTGCCCGAATCCACCACAGCCTGACCAGGATACCGACCGGGCATACTCCTGCGCCGTTCGTGCACCGCCTGCGCCGCTGCTATCCTTGGGCCTGTCCGGCCCCCTGCGGCCAATCTGAACCTCGTTCAAGCCACTAGGGAAACTCTGCACAAAG
>JBNGDJ010000018.1:0-19829 GCA_049974825.1 Halothiobacillaceae bacterium
CATGGATGTCGGAAGGGCCGAAGAACAGGGATGCTCTTCGCAGGCCGAACCCGAGAGGGCTTCCGACATGGATGTCGGAAGGGCCGAAGAACAGGGATGCCGCCATGGATGGCGGCAAGGGGTGTAGACCAGGGACGAATTTGGGGCATCCATGCCCCAATCGGGAATCTGAAGCATTCGTGCAGAGATTCCTTTGTCATGGAATTCTCCTGCTGGTCGAGGCGGGCATTCCCACCTTCCGGTTTTTGATCCCACTTTTTCCCACCGCTTGGGACGCCCGGTGTCCGTGCCGGGATCCTTCTTTTTGATAAATCACATGAGGCTGGGGTTGCAACCACCTGTTTTTGCGCATTATTCGGGGATCATGTGCTGCCTACTGAATCGCTTGTAACTTATTGTGCCCAAAAGAAAAAATTTCTTGTCGAGGCTTGCCGGGGTCAGGTTCTGGGGCTAAGATGCATGCTCGTGGGAAAAAGTGGGACAAAGTGGGTTCGGCATGTTCCGCGGGATCACCAATCTGAATCTCGATGGGAAGGGGCGTCTGGCCATGCCGACGCGCCATCGGGATCGCTTTGCCCGCAACGAGGGGCAGATGGTGGTCACCATCGACATGTACGAGCGCTGCCTGCTGATCTACCCGCTGGATACCTGGCTTGAGATTGAAGAAGCGATTGACGCCCTGCCGAGCTTCAACCGCATGGCCAACCGCCTGCGCCGGATGTTGGTGGGGCATGCGACCGACCTGACCCTGGATGCGGCCGGCCGCGTGCTGATTCCCTCTGAGCTGCGGGCCTATGCCGGACTGGAAAAGTCCGCGGTGCTGATGGGGCAAGGCAAAAAACTGGAGCTCTGGGACCAGGCGCACTGGGAAGAAGTACGGCAGGAAATCATGCACGAGGATGACGGTGCCCTGCCGCCGGCAATGGAAAGCCTGTCTCTATGAGCCATGTCACGGTGCTTCTGGCGGAGGCAGTGGAGGGCCTGGCGGTGCAGCCGTCGGGCCTGTACGTGGACGGGACCTTTGGTCGGGGCGGTCACAGCCGGGCGATTCTTGAGCGACTCGGGCCCTCTGGTCGGCTGGTGGTGTTTGACCGTGATCCGGCGGCGGTGGCGGCCGCCGAGGCGCTGGCTGAGACGGACCCGAGGCTCACGATGGTTTCCCGGGCGTTTTCGGGCATGGGGGGCTGGTTGCGCGAGCAGGGTCTTGCCGGACGAGTTGACGGCCTCCTGCTTGATCTGGGGGTTTCTTCGCCACAGCTCGACGAGCCAGAGCGGGGATTCAGTTTCATGCATGACGGCCCGCTGGACATGCGGATGGACCCGGACACTGGCATGTCAGCCGCCGAGTGGCTTGCGGACGTGGAGCTGGATGAGCTGACCGACGTGTTTCGAACCCTGGGCGAGGAGCGCCATGCCCGCCGAATTGCGAGACACATCGTCGCCACGCGTGCGGAGCGCCCGATCACGCGCACGCACGCGCTGGCGGAGCGGATTCGTGAGACGGTTCCCGGATATGAGCGAAACAAGCATCCGGCGACGCGCTGTTTTCAGGCAATCCGCATTTACATCAACGGCGAGCTGGACGAGCTGGAGGCCGCGCTTGCCGACGTGATCGATTTGCTGGCACCCGGCGGACGACTGGTCGTGATCAGTTTCCATTCGCTGGAGGACCGTCTGGTCAAGCGATTCATTCGAACGCACAGCGAGTCGGAAAAGGACTTTTTTGGGCAGCCGGTTGGCCAGCCGCCTTTGCTGCGGGTCGGCAAGGCGAGGCGGGCCGGGGCGGAGGAAATCCGTGCCAACCCGCGCGCGCGCAGCGCGATCATGCGCGTGGCCGAGCGGACGCGGTGATGCGGTTCCTGGTTGCCATTCTGGCCTTGGCGGTCATCGCCAGTGCCGTTGCGGTGGTTCAGGTAACCCAGGCGCACCGCGAGCGGGTCATGGCGCTTGAGACCCTTGAGCGTCAGCGTGTCGAGCTGGAGGCGGATTACGGACGGTTGCAGCTGGAAGAAGGGGCGCTGGCCGCGCACGCGCGGGTCGAGCGTATTGCAAGAGAGCGGCTGGGCATGACCCGGCCGGATGGGGACAACGTCGAGGTCGTGTTGCGTTGAACACCGGGATGAACAACAGGGAAGGACAGACCGGCGGCACCGTTGGCTGGCAGGCGCGTTTTCGCCTGGCGGCCGTGGTGCTCGCGCTGGTGCTCTGCGCTGTCGCCCTGGTCGCCAAGGCGGCGCATCTGCAGGTGGTTCAACATCATTTTCTGACCGGCAAGGGCGGCGCCCAGCAGGAGCGGCAGGTCGAGATTCCCGCGCATCGAGGCGCGATTACCGACCGCAATGGCGAACCTCTGGCCATCAGCGTCCCGCTCGATACCGTCTGGGTGGACCCGGCCATGCTGCAGGACGAGCTTGAAGGCCCCGAGGCGGCCGTGCCGCGGCTGGCCGACCTGCTGGAAATGCCTCGGCAGGAACTGGTCGCCCAGGTTCGCGAAGCAAGCGATCGGCGCTTCATGTACCTGCGCCGTCACATCCTGCCTGAGCTGGGGCGCCAGGTGCGGGCACTTGGCGTACACGGTATCCACACAACCCGTGAGTACCGTCGCTACTACCCGACCGGCGAGGTCAGCGCCACCTTGCTGGGCTTTACGGATATCGACGACGTTGCCCAAGAAGGCATTGAGCGTACCTACAACGGCTGGCTGACCGGCACGCCCGGCAAACGAAGGATCGTGAAGGACCTGCACGGGCGCGTGATCGAGAACCTGGGCGTGGTCGAAGAAGCTCACCCGGGCCGTGCGTTGCCGCTTTCCATCGACCGTCGTCTGCAGTACCTCGCGTACCGTGAGCTGCTGGCGGGCGTGGAAGCACAGAATGCCAAAGGCGGCATGGCCGTGCTCATGGACGTGCGCACCGGCGAAGTTCTGGCCATGGCCAATGTGCCGTCTTTCAACCCGAACAACCGCGCCACCATTCATCCGTCGCTGACACGCAATCGCGCGATGATCGACCAGTTCGAACCCGGTTCCGCCATGAAGCCTTTCTCGGCACTGGCTGCGCTGGAAAGCGGCAAGTACCGTCCAGATACTCCGGTCGACACATCACCGGGATGGATGCGGGTGGACCGGTTCACAATCCGCGACCATCGCAACTACGGCATGCTCGATGTCACCGGCGTGCTGCGCAAGTCAAGCAACGTCGGCGCGACCCGCATGGCGATGGAGGTCGGCTCTGAGGCGCTCTGGTCACTGTACGACCGGCTTGGTTTTGGCCAGGACACGGGCACCGGCTTTCCCGGGGAGGCCACCGGCCGGCTGGCTTTCTGGCAGGACTGGAGTGGGTCCGACATCGCGACGCATGCCTACGGCTACGGCCTCAGCGTGACTGCCCTGCAACTGGCCAGTGCCTACGCGACGCTGGGCAACGAAGGGCGCTACCTCCCGCCCAGTCTGATTCGCCGGGATGCCCTGCCCGATGCCCGTGCCGTCGTTGAGCCCAGGCTCGCGCGCGAGGTGGTCGGAATGATGGAAAGCGTGACCGAGGAAGGCGGGACCGGCACCCTCGCCAAGGTTCCCGGCTACCGGATCGCGGGCAAGACCGGCACGGCGCGCAAAAGCCAGGCCGGCGGCTATTCGGACAAGCGCTACATTACCGTCTTCGCCGGACTGGCGCCTGCCAGTGCCCCGCGGCTGGCGCTGGTGGTCGTGATCGACGAGCCCGATGCCGGGACGATCTACGCCGGGCAGGTTTCCGGCCCTGTTTTCCGGGAAATCATGGCCGGAGCCCTGCGGGTCCTGAACATCCGGCCGGACGATCTGGATGAACTGCTGCCTCCGGAACGGCTGGCTGTGAATGCGGAGGCACGATCATGAGCACCGTGACCGCGATCAGTTCAGTGCTCACACTCGGCGAGCTGCTGGGCGCCCATTGTCCACGCGGCCTGGTCGAGCGTGTCGTGAGCGGCTTGCGGGACGATTCCCGCCAGGTCACGCCCGGGGATCTGTTCTTTGCTCGCAGCGGTGCCCACGTCGAAGGTGTGCGCTTTGCGCGGGATGCGATGAGCCGCGGGGCCGCGGGCGTGGTGGTGCCTGCCCACATGGCGGATGCAGCCCGCGCTGACCTGCCGGATGGGGCGCCGCTGATTCCGGTGCCGGACGTGCTTGAGGTCATGGCCTCAGCAGCCAACCGCTTTCATGCAGACCCCCTTTCGGATCTTCGGCTTGTTGGTGTGACAGGCACCAACGGCAAGACCTCGGTCGCCCGGTTCATTGCCGGGGCGCTGGCCACCGTGACCGGACCGGTGGGCAAGATCGGCACGCTGGGCGTCACCCTGATGGACAGGGATCACGAGCGCCAGCTGGCCGAGACGGTCAACACCACGCCCGGAACGCTGGCCCTGTTCGAGGCGCTCGCGGCAATCCGCGATGCCGGCGCCCGCTACGCCGTCATGGAAGTGTCCTCCCACGCGCTCACCCAGCGTCGTCTGGCGGGCGTGCCGCTGGAAGTCGGGGTGTTCACCAACCTCAGCCGGGACCACCTTGACTACCACGGCGACCTGGAAAGCTATTTCGAGGCCAAGGCCCTGCTGTTCACCCACCCGGGATTGCGCGAGGCAGTGATCAACATGGATGACCGGCATGGGCGCATCCTGCTCGAACGTTTTGGCGACCGCCTGTCCTGCTGGGCGTTCGGGCTGGGCGATGCACCCTGGGAAGCCGGAGATTCCCAGCAGGTCCATGCCACCGACCTGCGCTACTCCCGGGACGGACTCGCATTGTCCGTGGAAACCGGGTTTGGCAGCGGTTCCATTCAAAGCCCGCTGTTTGGCGCCTTCAACGCCAGCAACCTGCTGGCTGCGCTCGCCGCGCTGCTGGCCCTCGGCATGCCCCAGGATCAGGCCTTGGCCGCGCTCGGGCAGGTGCCTCCGCCACCGGGCCGGATGCAGCGTTTGCGTACGCGTCCCGGCCAGCCGCAGGTGATTGTCGACTACGCCCACACGCCGGATGCGCTTGAGCAGGTGCTGGTCGCCCTGCGTGGTCACGTTGTCGGGCGCCTGCACTGCATCTTCGGCTGCGGGGGCGAGCGCGACCCGGGCAAGCGGCCGCAAATGGGCGCGGTGGCGGAGGGCCATGCCGACCGGGTGGTGGTGACTGATGACAACCCCCGCACTGAGCCCGGGGAGATCATCGTGGCTCAGATTCTTTCCGGGATGCGCGCCCCGGACGAGGCGATTGTCCAGCGTGATCGTCGCCTTGCGATTGTCGAAACGCTGGCGGCTGCCGCTGCCGATGACCTGGTGCTCATTGCCGGCAAGGGACATGAGGATTACCAGGAAATCGACGGCCAGCGTCTGCCGTTTTCCGATATCGAGGTGGCGCGCCACTGGGTGGAGGGGCAGGCAGCATGATCGAACTGACCCTGAGCGAAGTGGCAGAGATCACGGGCGGGCGACTGAACCGCGCCGACCTCGGGGATCGGTCAATCCGCGGTCTGTCGATCGACACCCGGACGATCGAACCCGGCGCCTTGTTCGTCGCACTGAGCGGCGCCCGGCGCGATGGGCATGACTTTGTCGAGGCGGCCGGGCAGGCCGGCGCATCGGCCGCGCTCGTCGAGCGTGTCGTGGATTCGGCCCTGCCGCAGGTGGTCGTGGACGACTCCCGTCGGGCCATGGCGGCCCTGGCCACGGCCTGGCGACTGCGTTGTCCGGCGCGTGTGGTGGCAATCACCGGCAGTGCAGGCAAGACCACGGTCAAGCAGCTGTTGCGAGCAATCTTTGCGGCCGATGCACCGACGCTTGCGACCGAGGGCAACCTGAACAATGACCTGGGTGTGCCGCTGACCCTGTCCCGCCTCGGCGCGGCCCATCGCTGGGCGGTCATCGAGATGGGGGCCAATCATCTGGGCGAGATTGAGGGTTTGTGCAAAATCGCGCGGCCGGATATCTCGATAATTACCTTCGCCGGTCGGGCGCACCTGGGCGAATTTGGCGGCGTAGACGCGATTATCCGGGCCAAGGGCGAGATCTATCCGCAACTCGGCCCCGAGGGAGTCGCGGTCATGAATCTCGGCTCGGCCGGGGTCGATCGCTGGCTGAACCGGGCCGGTGCGGGCCGGGTTGTCGGCTTTCTCATGGACGGGGATGAGCCGCGCGTCGATCGTCGGCCGGACTTGCAAGGCTTCTGGACCGAGGGCGGGAATGGCGAATCCCTGCTTGAGGTCATCGAGGGCGCAGCGCGGCACCGGCTGCCCGTGCCCCTGCCGGGTCGGCACAACGCCTTCAACCTGCTGGCCGCCGTGGCCGTGGCCCGCTCGGCCGGGGTTTCCTGGGACTGCATCGCCGACGGGCTGGCCGCCTTTGTGCCGCCCGAGGGCCGCATGAGCAGTCACCGGGTGTCCGAGTGCCTGACGATCATCGATGACAGCTACAACGCCAATCCCGAGGCCTTCCGCGCGGCAATCGAGGTGCTGGCGGCCCGTCCCGGCCGTCGAGTTCTGGTGATGGGAGACATGGGCGAGCTGGGGGAGGCATCCGCGGGCCTTCATCGGGAAGTGGCCGCGCAGGCGCTGACCCGGCTGGATGCAGTGTTCGCCCTGGGTCCCGACAGCGTCGCGGCGCTCAAGGCAGAAGGAGCGAAGGGCGCATGCGAAACATTCGAGGCCCTGGTTGACGCACTGAAAGCCTGGCTCGTGCAGGTGGAAGGGGAGCCGGTCACGGTGCTGGTCAAGGGGTCGCGGTTCATGCACATGGAACGTGTTGTCTCGGCGCTGGCCGGGATGCGCGAAGGAGGTCAGTCATGCTCCTGATGCTCTTCGAGTATCTCAGCCAGTACTACAGCGGGTTCAATGTCTTCGGTTACCTGACCTTCCGTGCCGTGCTCGGGGTCATTACCGCGCTGGCAATCGCTCTGCTGGTCGGGCCGCGGATGATTCGCTGGCTGGCGCACGTCAAGGCCGGGCAGCCAATCCGTTCGGACGGGCCGCAGAGTCATCTGGCCAAGGCCGGCACGCCCACTATGGGCGGCGGCTTGATGCTGGTGGCCATTACCGTGGCCATTCTGCTGTGGGGCGAGTTGACCAACCCCTATGTCTGGGTTGCCCTGCTGACCACGCTCTCTTTTGGCGCCATTGGCGGCGTGGACGACTACCAGAAGTTGCGCTACGGCAATTCCCGGGGACTTTCCGCCCGGGCCAAGTATGCCTGGCAGTCGGTGGCGGCCCTGACCGCGGCGGTCATTCTCTACGCCATGGCCAGCTCGCCGGTCGAGACGAGCCTGCTGCTCCCCGTGCTCAAGGACGTGATGATTCCGCTTGGTTTCGGCTACGTGGTGCTGGCCTATTTCGTCATTGTTGGCAGTTCCAATGCCGTGAACCTGACCGATGGCCTGGATGGCCTCGCCATCATGCCCACGGTGCTGGTAGCCGCCGGACTGGGGGTTTTTGCCTACGCTTCGGGGCACTTCCAGTTCGCCGAATATCTCGGGATTCCCTTCATTGCCGGAGTCGGCGAGCTGGTGGTGTTCTGCGCGGCCATTATCGGAGCCGGACTCGGGTTTTTGTGGTTCAACGCCTATCCCGCGCAGGTGTTCATGGGGGATATCGGCGCCCTGGCCCTGGGTGCGGCACTGGGCGTGGTCGCGGTCATGGTCAAGCAGGAAATCGTGCTGTTCATCATGGGCGGCATCTTCGTGCTCGAAACCGTCTCGGTGATGCTTCAGGTCGCCTCCTACCGCCTGACCGGCAAGCGGATCTTCCGAATGGCGCCCATTCATCATCACTTCGAGCTCAAGGGCTGGCCCGAGCCAAAGGTCATCGTCCGCTTCTGGATCATTACCGTGATCCTCGTTCTGGTGGGTCTGGCGACCCTCAAGGTGCGCTGAATGCAGGAAGGGATCGTCATCGTGGGCATGGGCGAGAGCGGGCTGTCAGCAGCACGTCATCTTGCCGCGCGCGGCGTGTCGTTCTCTCTGGCGGACTCCCGGGAGGACCCGCCCATGCGTGCGGCCTTCCGCTCGGCGTATCCCGAGGCGCCCACGGCTCTGGGTCCGTTTGCGCAGGACCAGTTCATCTCGGCTCGACGGCTGGTGCTCAGCCCCGGAATTGACCCGCGTCAGCCGGCCATCGTGCAGGCACGCCAGGCCGGTACCGAGATCGTCGGAGACGTGGAACTGTTTGCCGAGGCGCGCGCCGGGCAGGGAGACGCGCGACCGGTGGTGGCCATCACCGGCTCCAATGGCAAGAGCACGGTGACCGTTCTGGTGGGGCGGCTCCTGGAGGCGCTCGGACACCGTCCGGCCGTGGGCGGCAACCTGGGTACGCCGGTGCTGGATCTGCTGGACGACCCGCAGGCCGACTGTTTTGTGCTTGAGCTGTCCAGCTTCCAGCTTGAGACCGTCCGCAGCCTCGCCCCGGCAGTGGCCACGGTGCTGAATCTCAGCGAGGACCACCTTGACCGCTACGACCATTTCGAGGACTACGTAGCCGCCAAGGCGCGAATCGGGCAGGGCGCCGGCCAGTTCGTTTTCAACCGCCAGGATACTCACAGTCGGCGGATTGCGGCCGGGCTGGACGTGCCGACTGTTTCTTTCGGAACCGACGAGTGCGGGGACGAGGACTTCGGCGTGCTGAGTCGGCATGACGGCCTTTGGCTTGCCGGCGGGGCGCAGCCGATCCTGCCGGCCGGCGCGCTGCCGCTGGCCGGGATGCACAATCGCGCCAACGTGCTGGCGGCTTTGGCCATGCTGGCTGCCCTGGGCCAGGAGGAAATGAACCGGCCGGAACTGATCGAGGCTCTTTTGACCTTCGAGGGGCTGCCCCACCGCTGTCGCCTGCTGGGTCATCACCGGGAAGTAGCCTACGTGGATGACTCCAAGGCCACCAATGTCGGGGCGGCTCTGGCGTCGCTGACCGGAATGGATGCGCCTGTGGTGCTGATTGCCGGTGGGCAGGGCAAGGGCCAGGACTTCTCGCCACTGGCCGAAGCCGTGTCGGAACACGCCCGGGCCGTGGTGCTGATCGGTCAGGATGCCGGCCGCATTGCTGAGGCACTTGAGGACTCGGATGTACCGGTACTGCGGGCAATCAGCATGGAACAGGCCGTGGCCCGTGCGTGCGAGGTGGCGCAGGCGGGTGACGTGGTCCTGCTGGCGCCGGCCTGTGCCAGTTTTGACATGTTCGATGGGTTCGAGCATCGCGGACGGGTATTCGCCGAGGCCGTCTCGCGTCTTCCAGAGGAGGGCGCCGCATGATGCCTGTGATGGATCGTCTGCTGCCTGTGGGCCGGGGAGACCGTGCCGCCGATCGGACCCGCGAGGAAGGGATTCGGCTCGACCCCTGGCTTCTGCTGGCCGTCGGCGCGCTGATTGGCTGGGGACTGGTGATGCTGTTTTCAGCATCCATCGTCCAGGGTGAGCGCCTGGGCATGCCCTACCACTATCCGCTGCGTCAGGTCGTGGCAATGATGATCGGGCTGTTCCTCGCCGGGGTCGTGATTACCCGCGTTCCCCTGGCGCGGTACGTACAGGCGCGGGCCTGGATTCTGCTGCTCGCGATCTTTCTGCTGGTCCTGGTGCTTGTTCCCGGGGTTGGAAAGGAGGTGAACGGGGCACAGCGCTGGATTTCCCTGGGACTTTTCAATTTGCAGGTCGCCGAGGTGGCGCGCCTGCTGATCCTGATCTGGATGGCAGGCTACGTGGCGACTCGACTGGAGCTGCTGCAAAACCGGCCCCGAGGCATGTTCATGCCCTCGCTCGTGCTGGTGGTGGCGCTTTTGCTGATGCTGATGCAGCCGGATTTTGGCACCGCGGCCATTCTCGGGGCGACCATCTTCCTGGTTGCCTGGCTGGCCGGCGCGCACCTGCCGACCATGCTCCTGCTGTCGGCCCTCGGCCTGGGGCTTGGCTACCTGGCCATGACCATGGAGAGCTACCGGATCGAGCGGCTGATCTCCTTCGTCGACCCCTGGGCCGATCCCTACGGTTCCGGCTACCAGCTTGCCAACTCGCTGATCGCGATTGGAAGCGGCGGCGTCTTTGGTCGAGGTCTGGGTGAAAGCGTCCAGAAGATGTTCTACCTGCCCGAGGCGCACACCGACTTCATCTTTTCGGTCCTGGCCGAGGAGTTTGGGCTGGTCGGGGTGCTCTGTGTGGTCGGATTGTATGCCGTGGTTGTCTGGCGAGGTCTGGCCATTGCCCAGATGGCCTGGCGTCGGGGCCAGCTTTTCGGAGGGGCGCTGGCCTGGGGCATCACGCTCTGGCTCGGGTTGCAGGCCTTCGTGAACATGGGCGTCAGCATGGGGCTGCTCCCCACCAAGGGGCTCACCCTGCCCCTGATGAGCTATGGCGGCAGCTCGATGATCGTGAGTCTCGTTGCCGTGGCCCTGCTGATCCGGATTCACCACGAGGCGACCCATCAGCCGGTCCGGCGTCGTGCGCCGGAAGGAGCCGCGTCATGATCCGTGCATCGAAGATTGCGCTACCCACGACGACCGGAGCCGTCGAGGATCGCGGCACCGTGCTGATGATGGCCGGCGGCACGGGTGGGCACGTCATCCCCGCGCTGGCCGTGGCCCGTGCCCTGGCCGAGGAAGGCTTCGATATTCTCTGGCTTGGCACCCGGGCCGGAATCGAGGCCCGGCTGGTGCCCGAAGCCGGATTCGAGATTGCCTGGCTGGATATCGGCGGCCTGCGGGGCAAGGGGCTGGCCACCCGCCTGCGCGCCCCCTGGCGCCTGGCTCGGGCAATCGGTCAGGCCTGGTCGCTGATCCGCCGGCGTCGACCGGTGCTGGCGGTGGGCCTGGGCGGGTATGCCTCCGGTCCCGGTGGCGTGGCGGCCCGGCTTTGTCGTGTGCCACTGGTGATCCACGAACAAAATGCCGTGGCCGGGTTGACCAACCGGCTGCTTTCCCGGGTGGCTGCCCGGGTGCTCTGCGCCTATCCGCAAGTCTTCCGCGTGCCCTGCGAAATTGTCGGCAACCCGGTTCGTGACGAGATTGCCGCTTTGCCGGCGCCGGCAGAGCGTTTTGCCGGGCGTACGGGCCCCCTGCGCGTCCTGATGCTGGGCGGAAGCCTTGGCGCCGCCGCCCTGAACCGGCTGGTGCCGCAGGCACTGGCACTTTGGAGCCGGCAAACGGCTCTGGCCGTGACGCACCAGTGTGGTCCGAAACATGTCGAGGAAGCCGAAGCGGCCTATCGGGCCAGTCCGCTGGCGGATGGCTCCGAGTCGATCGTGGTTGCCTACCTGGACGACATGGCCGAAGCCTACGCGCGCGCCGATCTCGTGATTGCCCGGGCCGGGGCCCTGACGGTTGCCGAGATCTGTGCCGCGGGCCTGCCGGCCGTTCTGGTGCCCTTCCCCCACGCGGTTGATGACCACCAGGCAGCCAACGCGGCCTTGCTGGTGGAGGCCGGGGCGGCCTTGATGATTCGGCAGGACTCCCTGGAACCTGAAGCCTTGGCCGCCACCTTGCAGGCGAGACTGTCCGATCGTGACACGCTGGCGCAGAAGGCTGGCCAGGCCCGGGCGCAGGCGCGTCCCGAGGCCCTGGAGCTCATGGTGGCCCACTGTCTCGCGGTCGTGGACGAACAGGAGGTGCGCGCATGAGTCTTGTGCAACCGACCGTTCCAGCCATTGCGATGCGCCGGGTGCGCCGCGTGCACTTTATCGGCATCGGCGGCGTCGGGATGAGCGGGATTGCCGAGGTACTGCAGACGCTGGGCTACTCGGTGAGCGGCTCGGACATCGTCGACAGTCCGACGGTGCGGCACTTGAAGGGGCTTGGCGTTCGGATCGAGCTCGGCCACCGGGCCGAGAACCTTCAGGACGTGGATGTGGTGGTGACGTCCACCGCCGTGCGCGCTGACAATCCGGAGCTGGCCACCGCGCTGACCCGCCGGATTCCGGTTGTGCGTCGCGCCGAGATGCTGGCCGAGCTGATGCGCTTTCGGCAGGGCATTGCCGTGGCGGGCACCCACGGCAAGACCACCACCACCTCGCTGATCGCGGCCCTGCTCGCCGAGGGCGGCATGGATCCGACCTACGTCATCGGGGGCAAGCTGCTTTCAAGCTCCACCCATGCACGACTCGGGACAGGCCAGTACCTGGTGGCCGAGGCGGACGAGTCGGATGCCTCTTTCCTGCACCTGCAGCCGCATATCGCCGTGGTCACCAATATCGACGCCGATCACATGGAGACTTACGGCGGCGATTTCGATCGTCTGGTCGACGCCTTCGTGGAGTTTTTGCACAACCTGCCGTTTTACGGCCTCGCGGTGCTCTGCGCGGAGGATGCAAATCTCATGGGCATTTTGCCCCGCATCGGCCGGCAGGTGCTGACCTACGGAATCGGCGTACCGGCCGACGTGCGGGCGGATGACCTGCAGTCGGACGGCTTCGGGTCGCGCTTTGCGGTCGTGTTGCCCGATGACACCCGCTTCGAGGCCCGGCTGGCCATGCCTGGGCGGCACAACGTCCTCAACGCGCTGGCGGCCATTACCGTCGCCCATGACCTGGGCGTCGATGCGCAGGCCATGCAGCGCGCCCTGGGCGATTTCCAGGGAATCGGTCGGCGTCTGGAACGTCACGGTCTGCTGCGGCATCCCCGCGGAGAGGCGCTGCTGGTGGACGACTACGGACATCACCCCTGTGAGGTGGCTGCCACGCTGTCTGCCGTGCGGGCAGCCTGGCCGGAACGACGGATGGTCGTGGTGTTCCAGCCGCATCGCTACAGCCGCACCCGCGATTTGTTCGAGGACTTCGTGCGTGAGCTTTCCGAGGCCGACGTCCTGGTTCTGCTGGAGGTGTATCCGGCCGGGGAAGAGCCCGTAGCCGGTGCCGACAGCCGGGTGCTGGCCCGGGCGATTCGTGCACGGGGACAGGTCGACCCGGTCTACGCAGCCGACTCCGACGAGGTCGTGTCCGTCCTCGGCGGACTGCTGGCGGACAAGGATGTTCTTCTGACACTGGGTGCAGGCAACGTCGGCGGGTTGCCCGCCCGGTTGCAGGCGGCCCCCTGGGCCGGTGGAGGCGAGTCATGAGCCTGTTTGAACAGCCGGAAAAGCTCGGCCGGGTGGCCGTTCTGATGGGCGGGCTCTCTGCCGAGCGCGAGATTTCCTTGCGCAGCGGCGCGATGGTGCATGCGGCGCTGCTTGAGGCCGGGGTCGACGCGGTCGCAGTGGATGTGGGCGAAGACATCGTCTCCGTGCTGGAAACCGGCCGCTTCGACCGGGCCTTTATCGCCCTGCACGGCCGCGGGGGCGAGGACGGGCACATCCAGGCGCTGCTGGAGTTTCTGGCGATCCCGTACACCGGCTCTGGCGTGCTTGGATCGGCACTGGGTATGGACAAGCTGCGCAGCAAGCTGGTCTGGGCCGGGCAGGGCTTGCCGACCCCGGACTGGCGTTTGCTTCGGTCGGCGGAGGATGCCGTGGAGGCCGTCGCGGCCCTGGGCCTGCCGCTGATGATCAAGCCGGTGCTGGAAGGCTCAAGCCTTGGGATGAGCAAGGTCGATCACGCCGACCAGGTGCCTGACGCCTGGCGCAGGGCGGCAGCCTACGGCCCGGTCATGGCCGAGGCCTGGATCGCGGGCTCGGAGTACACGGTGGCCATCCTTGGCGAGCGGGCACTGCCGGTGATCCGTTTGCAGACCACTCATGCCTTCTATGACTACGAGGCCAAGTACGAGGCCGACGACACCCGGTATTTGCTGCCCTGCGGACTGCCGGAGCCGGAAGAGACAGCCCTTAAGTCTCTGGCGCTGGAGGCTTTCCAGATTGCCGATTGTCGTGGATGGGGCCGGGTGGACCTGATGGTCGACCAGGCCGGTCGGCCGCATCTGATCGAGGTGAACACGGTGCCGGGCATGACGGACCACTCGCTGGTGCCAATGGCCGCACGGGCGGCCGGGCTGGAGATGCCGGCCCTTTGCCTGGAGATTCTCGCAGCCACTCTGGAGGAGTCGCGATGAGCGCCATGGCCGCGCGGAGGCGTCCGCCCTGGTGGCGCATGCTGCCCGGCCTCGCCGCCCGGGCTGCCTGGCCGCTGCTGCTGCTGACAGTCATGGGCGTGATTGCCTTTCAGGCGCGGGCTTACTGGCAGGCGCTGTCCGCACCCGGGGCTTGGCCGGTGCGCGAAGTCTCGGTTGAAGGTTCGCTGCAATACGCGGATGCGCAGCGCCTGCGGGCGGTTCTGGCCGAGCAGCTGAGGCCCGGCTTTCTGGCCGCGGATCTTTACACGCTCAAGCGGGAGATCTTGGCGGATGCCTGGATAGCCGAGGCCCGGCTGGAACGCCAGTGGCCCGACCGGGTACGCGTGACGCTCAGGGAGCATCGGCCGCTGGCCCGCTGGCGTGGTGACGGCGTACTTGATGCCCGTGGCGGCGTATTCCGCCCGGAGCTTGAGACCATCCCGGACGGGTTGCCGGTGCTGGTGGGCTCGGAGGGACGACAGTGGCCGCTGTGGGAGCGATACCAGGTGCTGGCCGGCGTGCTGGATGGCGTGGATCTGGCGTTGGTCGGGGTGCGCGAGGACGCCCGAGGCTCGCTGGACCTGATGCTTGAAGGCGGCATCCGGGTTCGTGTCGGCCGGGAGGACGTCGAGGGACGCATCCAGCGTTTTCTCGACGTGTACCCGCGCACCGTGGCCGACCAGGTGAACCAGGTGGCGGCCATCGACCTGCGCTACACCAACGGATTTGCGATCAAGCCGCGCGTGGCCGCAACGGAAACGGGGGATGAAACCAATGCGAATGCAAGTCGGGACGGGGCCTGAACAGACATGATGAAGAAAGGTGACAAGAACCTGGTGGTCGGGCTGGATGTCGGCACCACCAAGATTGCCGCGCTGGTGGGCGAGGTTGACGAGGACGGCCGCGTCAACCTCATCGGCCATGGCACGAGCCCCACGCACGGCGGACTTCGACGGGGCATGGTGGTGGACATCGACACCACGGCCAACGCGATCCGCCGGGCGGTCGAGTCGGCCGACCTGATGTCCAACTGCCAGATCAACGCGGTATGGGTCGGCATTGCCGGCGCCCACGTCTCCAGTCAGGACTCTCAGGGGGTGTCCGGCATCCAGGGCAGCGAAATCACCCGCGATGACGTGCGGCGGGTGATCGAGTCGGCGCGGGCCATCGCCATTCCCAATGGCCAGCAGATCATTCACGCGGTCGCGCAGGAATACGCGATTGACGGCCAGGATGGCATTCGGGAGCCGGTCGGGATGTCCGGCGTGCGCCTGGAGGCCAACGTGCACATCGTCACCGGCGCGGTGAGTGCCGTGCAGAACATCACCAAGTGCGTGGATCGCTGCGGACTGGGCGTCGAGGGCATCGTGCTCGAGCAGCTGGCCGCCTCGCATGCCGTACTCAATGACGATGAGAAGGCGCTCGGTGTCTGCCTGGTCGACATCGGCGGAGGAACCACGGACGTGGCGATCTACGTCAAGGGCGCGTTGCGGCACACCCATGTCCTGCCGATCGCCGGCGACCAGATCACCAATGACATTGCCGTGGGGCTGAAGACGCCGACCCAGCATGCGGAAGCCATCAAGATCAAGCACGGCGGCCTGGTATACGCCGACGAGCGAGACGGCGAGACGGCCATCGAGGTGCCCAGCGTCAGCGACCGGCCGCCGCGCCGCATGGCGCGCGAGACTCTGATGCGCATCGTCCGGCCGCGTGTCGAGGAAATCCTCCAGTACGTCCGCGACGAGATCCGTCGCGTCGGCTACGAGGAGCAGATCAATGCCGGCATCGTCCTGACCGGCGGTGCGGCCAAGCTCCCCGGCCTGACCGACATGGCCGAGGAGATCTTCAACATGCCTGTCCGCCTGGGCACCGCCCAGGGGGTCGGGGGCATGACCAGCGTCGTGTCGGATCCGGAAAACGCGACCGGCATCGGCCTGATCCTGCATGGCGTGCAGTCCATGCGAAGCGGTTTCGAGCCTCAGCGGGATTCCGCTGCAGGCGGTGAAACGGTCCTGCAACGCATGAAGCGCTGGTTCCAGGACCATGTCTGAACTTGATCGACCACATCACAACACTCTCCAAAGGCGAGCGGGGGATATTGCAATGACTTGGGAAATGCTGAACACCTATACCGACAACGCGAAGATCAAGGTCATCGGCGTGGGCGGCGGCGGAGGAAACGCCGTGCAGCACATGCTGACCAAGCAGATCGAGAGCGTCGAGTACATCTGCGCGAATACCGACGCGCAGGCACTCAAGAAGAGCGAGGCGACCACCCAGCTTCAGATCGGGGCCAACATCACCAAGGGCCTGGGTGCCGGAGCGGATCCCGAGCTGGGTCGCCAGGCCGCGCTGGAAGATCGCGAGCCGATCCAGGAAGTGATCAAGGAAACCAACATGCTTTTCATTACCACCGGCATGGGCGGGGGCACGGGCACCGGGGCCGCGCCGGTCATCGCCCAGATTGCCCGGGACATGGGCATTCTCACCGTCGCGGTGGTCACTCGGCCGTTCAGCTTCGAAGGCAAGAAGCGTTCGGCCCAGGCGCTTGAGGGCATTCGTGAACTGGAAGCGAATGTCGATTCGCTGATCGTGATCCCCAACGACAAGCTCATGGCCGTCATGGGCAAGCAGGCCAGCCTGGTCGATGCCTTCAACGCGGCCAACGAAATACTTTACACCGCGGTTCAGGGGATTTCCGAGCTGATCACCCGCCCCGGCGAGATCAACCTCGACTTCGCCGACGTGCGGGCCATCATGACCGAAATGGGCACCGCGATGATGGGCACTGGCAGCGGCACCGGCGAAAACCGGGCCGTAGAAGCCGCCGAGGCAGCCATCCACAGCCCGCTGCTTGATGACGTGAGCCTCAGCGGCGCCCAGGGCGTACTGGTCAACATCACCTCCAACGGTGACCTGTCCATCGGCGAGTTTATGGAGATCGGGGAGATGATCCGCGAGCTGGCCGGCGACGACGACAACGCCAAGGTCAAGGTCGGGACCGCGATCGATCCCGAGCTTGACGGCGAACTGCGCGTCACGCTGGTGGCCACTGGCCTGGAGCGTGCCGAAGTGGCGATTCAGAATACCAACCGTCGTCGCGGCGGACCCAAGGTGGTGGTCGACAATGGCCATGCCGCCCGCACGTCTGTTGACCCGCAGCCCGCCGAGCCGGCGGCAGCCGCCCAGCAGGGTGGACAGCGCGCACCGGCCGCTGCCACGCATGGCAATGCAGCAATCGACTTCGCCACGCTGGACATTCCGGCCTTCCTCCGCCAGCAGGCCGACTGAGCGCGGCTGATCCCTGTGCAGTCTGGGTTACAACCAGGCTGCGGGCGCGCAACGATTCCGGACGAACCCGCATTTATCAAGGATGCGGGTTTTTTGTGTCCGGATGGATGCCAGGATAATAGTTTGGGAATCTCTGCAATCGTGCAGAGACTACCCTTGGTGACTGGTCATTGATCGGGGCAGCCATTAATGTTCGCCCATCGTCACGGGACGCAGGAACAACAAACATGAGACTGCTTGCCATCCTCAGGCGTCGACGGGCCGAGGCCACCCTGCTGGTCGCTGCGCTGGCCCTGCTTGTGCTGGTCTCGCCGCTGCGGCAGGTCTGGCTGGGGCCAGCCGCCCCCTGGTTTGCGCCCTATCTTGCCTGGGGCGGCGTGATCCTGCTTCTGGCACTGATCGCCAGCCGGGGATCGGACCGTGCAGATTGAGCTTTGGGCGCTCTCGGCGGTTGGCCTGCTCTACCTGGCCTCGCTGTTTCTGATCGCCCACGCGGGAGACCGCGGCTGGCTGCCGGAGCGCTGGGTTCGTCACCCGGCAACCTACGTGCTTTCGCTTGGCGTGTATGCGACGGCCTGGACCTACTATGGCAGCGTTGGCTTTGCGGCCCAGCAGGGCTATGCCTTCCTGACAATCTATCTTGGCGTGACCCTGGCCTTTGCTTTGACGCCGCTGCTGCTGCGTCCCATCCTGCAGATCACGCGTGAGTACCAGCTGACCTCTCTGGCGGATCTTCTGGCCTTTCGGTTTCGGCACCGGGCCACCGGCGCCCTCGTGACTGTTTTCGCCCTGATCGGCGTATTGCCGTACATTTCGCTGCAGATCAAGGCCGTCACCGAGTCGGTGCTGGTCCTGTCGCGGGAGACGCCCCCGGCCATCCTCGCGCTGGTCTTCTGCCTGACCCTGAGCGTATTCGCGATTCTCTTCGGCGCTCGGCACCTGCGCCCGCGGGAGAAGCATGCCGGCCTGGTGATCGCCATGGCCTTTGAATCGCTGGTCAAGCTGGTCGCGATTCTCGCGGTGGGTCTGCTGGCCATGTTCGGGCTATTTGGCGGCCCCACCGGGCTTTCCGAATGGCTGGCTGACCATCCCGAGATGCTTGAGCGCCTGCAGGCCCCGGCGCGCGAGGGCGAGTGGATGAGCCTGGTGCTGCTGGCCTTTGCCGCGGCCTTCTTGCTGCCACGGCAGTTTCACATGACCTTCACGGAAAATCTCGATCCGGCCACTCTGCGCACGGCCGCCTGGGGGTTTCCGCTGTTCCTGTTGTTGCTGAATCTGCCTATCCCGGTGATCTTCTGGGCAGGGGAGTTTCTCGGGCTGAGGTTGCCGGCGGACTACTACCTGCTGGGTGTGGCAGCCAGTGGCCCGCTGCCGGAGCTGGCGACCTTTCTCGGCTTTGTCGGAGGGCTTTCCGCGGCCTCGGCCATGGTGATCGTCACCACGCTGGCGCTCTCGTCGATGTGCCTGAACCACCTGCTGCTGCCGCTGCGGCGGCCCGGGCCGGAAGTCGATCTCTACCGCTGGCTGATCTGGGCAAGACGTTTGCTGATTGTGGCCATCCTGGCGGCCGGTTATGGTTTCTACTATCTGCTGGAGCACCGGCAAGGATTGGTCGAGCTCGGACTGACTTCCTTCGTGGCGGTCGCGCAGTTCCTGCCGGGTGTGATCGGGCTGCTCTACTGGCGCCGAGCGACCGGCCGCGGGTTCATTGCCGGGCTGGCAGCGGGCATTCTGGCCTGGTTCCTGTTGCTGATCCTGCCGCTTCTCAAGACCGCGGGCATCAGCCCCCTGGCACCGGATATCACTGCCCTGCAGGCTCTGTTCGGCCTGGAGCGCTGGTCGCTGGCTACTTTTGTTTCCCTGAGTGTCAACGCCCTGCTGTTCGCGCTGGTCTCCCTGTTCGATCGCCAGTCCGAGGCCGAGAGCCGCGCGGCAACCGCCTGCGTCCGTGAGCCGGGTGAAACCCTGCCTGACCGCGTGCGGCTGCACACGCCGGAGCAGTTCGAGGAACGACTGGCCCGGGCGCTGGGGCCAGAGGTCGCGGCCCGGGAGGTCAGGCAGGCGCTGCGGGACCTGGACTTGGACCCCTCGGAGCGACGGCCCACTGCGCTGGGGCTGCTGCGCGAGCGGATCGAGCGGAACCTGTCCGGACTGTTGGGGCCGGGCATGGCACACATGATTGTCACCGAGGGCATTGGGCTGGATGAGAGCCGATCCTTCGCACTGGCCGAGACCGTTCGTCATGTCGAGTCGCGCCTTGAGGCCTCGCACAAGCGCCTGCGGGGGCTTGCCGCCGAACTCGACACCCTGCGGCGCTATCACCGGCAGGTGCTGCATGAGCTGCCCCTGGGAGTCTGCTCCGTCTCCGCCGGCCACAAGGTGGTGACCTGGAATACGGCCATGCGCCGGATCACCGGGGTGGCTGACGCCGAGGTCACCGATCGGCGCATCGAGGATCTGCCCGACCCCTGGGCCGGCATGCTGCGGACTTTCCTGGGGACCGAGCAGGCCCATCTGTACAAGCTGCAGCTCCGCCTGAAGGATCAGTCGCGCTGGTTCAACCTGCACAAGTC
>JBNGDJ010000018.1:19929-30408 GCA_049974825.1 Halothiobacillaceae bacterium
GCCATCGACGAAGCGGCCGAATCCATCCTCACCCAGACACGCCGCATCACCCGGATCGTGCAGTCGCTGGTCAATTTCAGCCATGCCGGCGAAACCCCGGAAACCCGATTTGCGCCGGTTGCCCTGCGTCCGCTGGTCGACGAGGCCATCGAGCTGATTCGTCTCGACCGCCAGGCGGGTGATCTTCAACTGGATAACACCCTGCCCGCTGACCTGCATGCGCAGGGCGACCGGCAGGGGCTCTCGCAGGTCCTGATCAACCTGTTGAGCAATGCCATCGACGCCTCCAGTCCGGGCGACCGCATAGGCCTGTCAGGTCGCGCACTGCCGGACGGTCGGCTGCGCCTGGAAGTGAGCGACCAGGGCCCCGGGATCGACGAGACGTTGCGTGATCGGGTTTTCGAGCCCTTCTTCACGACCAAGCCGCCGGGCAAGGGCACGGGGCTTGGACTGTCGCTGGTCTACTCGATTGTCCGGGATCATGGCGGGCAGGTATTCGTCGAATCGCCGGCCACCGGCGGCACCCGGGTGGTCGTTCTGCTGCCTTCTGCCCCCGCGACGGCATGACCATCCGCGGTACAATCGCGACATGATGCGCGTACTGATCGTCGAGGACGAAGCCGTAATCGGGAAGGCCCTGCTGCGCCTGCTCGAACGCGAGGGCCTGCCTGCTGCCCTGGCCCCGGATCTGGCCACGGCGCGACGGATGCTCGCCGAAAGCGAAGGGGCAGGCCCGGAGCTGATCCTCAGTGACCTTCGGCTGCCGGATGGCGAGGGCGTCGACCTGCTGGCTGATGCCGGGGACATTCCCGTGCTGATCATGACCAGCTACGCCAGCGTCCCTTCGGCCGTGTCGGCCATGAAGCAGGGCGCGGCCGACTACATCGCCAAGCCGCTGGACCACGACGAGCTGCTGCTGACCATCGGCCGGCAGCTGGAGAACCGCCGCCTCAAGGCCCAGAATGCGCGGCTTCGGCGGGAACTGGAACAAGTCTGGCCGGTGCGGGGGCTGGTCGGACGTTCGGAGGCCATGGCAGCGGTTTGCGCCCGGGTTCATCGCGTTGCCCCGACGGATGCGACCGTGCTCGTGCTGGGCGAGTCCGGGACCGGCAAGGAACTGGTGGCGCGGGCGATCCACGAGCAGAGCGCACGGCGGGAACAGGCTCTGGTGACGGTCAACTGCGCCAGCATTCCCGACACGCTGATCGAAGCCGAGCTGTTTGGCGCCGAGAAGGGGGCATTCACCGGGGCCGACCGTCCGCGCCAGGGCTTGGTGGAGGCCGCGGATGGCGGCACCCTGTTTCTCGACGAGATCGGCGAACTGGATCCGGCCGTCCAGTCACGTCTGTTGCGGGTCCTGCAGGAAGGAGAGATTCGGCGGGTAGGCAGTCATCGGACGCGCAAGGTCGATGTACGGCTGCTGGCCGCCACGCACCGTGACCTGGGCGCCATGGTGGCCGAGGGCCGGTTTCGGGAGGACCTGTTCTACCGGCTGAACGTCATGACCATCTCGCTGCCACCACTGCGCGCGCGCGGTGAGGACATCCCCCTGCTGGCCGAGCACCTGCTCGACCGGGTTGCGCAGCGGATCGGGCGCCCGGGCATGACGCTTTCAACCGAGGCGCTCTCGGCATTGTCGGCCTATCACTGGCCGGGCAACGTGCGCGAGCTTCAGAATGCATTGGAGCGCGCGGCCATCCTCTCCGACGAGCTCGAGATCGACGTGGCTGATTTGGGACTGCCTGCAGGCGAGTCTCCCGAGCAGTCGGACGAGAGCCTGGATGACTACTTCCGTCGCTTCGTGCGGGCCAACCAGGAGCGCATGACCGAAACCGAGCTGGCGCGCCGGCTTGGAATCAGCCGAAAGACGCTCTGGGAACGCCGGCAGAAAATGGGCCTGCAACGACCGCGGCGCTGATCCCGCAGGTTTCTGCGGATGCCAGAACTGCCCCGGCTGAAGGTCGGGGCGGCGTTTGTTGAATCAGCCCACCCACTTGCGCGCGTTTCGGAACATCCGCAGCCAGGGGCCTTCCTCCGGCCAGTCTCGCGGGGCCCAGGAACACTGAACCTTGCGCCAGACGCGTTCGGGGTGGGGCATCATGATGGTGAAACGCCCATCGTCGGTGGTAAAGCCCGTGTGCCCGCCTTGCGAACCATTGGGATTGGCCGGGTAAGTTTCTGTCCCCAGGCCCTGCCCGTCGACATAACGCAGGCAGACCGGGGCCTGTTCCAGGTCCCCTTCCTGGCGATAGTGGGTGCGGCCCTCGCCATGGGCCACCGCGATCGGCAGTCGTGAGCCAACCATCTCGTCCAGGAAGATCGAGTTCGATTCCACCACCTCGACCAGAGACAGCCGTGCCTCGAACTGCTCGGAGCGGTTGCGCACGAACTCGGGCCAGTGATCCGCGCCGGGGATGATTCGCTGCAGCTGCGACATCATCTGACAACCGTTGCAGACGCCCAGGCCGAAGTGATCCGGGTTCTCGAAGAAAGCGCTGAAGGCATCGAAGGCCCGGGGATTGTGGAGAATGGAGCGCGCCCAGCCGCCGCCGGCGCCCAGAACGTCGCCGTAGGAAAAGCCCCCGCAAGCCACCAGCCCCCGAAAATCCGAGAGGTCCGCACGGCCTTCCAGGATGTCACTCATGTGCAGGTCAATGGCCTCGAAACCGGCTTCATCGAAGGCGGCCGCCATCTCGACATGTCCGTTGACCCCCTGCTCACGGAGGATGGCCACCCGGGGGCGAACCCCGGTGGCAATGAACGGCGCGGCCACGTTTTCAGACAGGTCAAAGGTCGCCCGGCTTGCCGCCAGACCCCGGTCGCGGCGGTCAAGAATGCGGTCGTATTCCTGGTCCGCGCAGTCGGGATTGTCCCGCAGGCGCTGCATCTGGTGGCTGGTCGCGCTCCAGCGTCGCTGCAGATCGATCCGTTCGGCGTCCAGCAGGGTCTTGCCTTCCCAGCGCACCACGATCCGGTCGTCGTCGGTCGGCTTGCCGATCCGGTGCACCATGTCGGCAAGCCCAACTTCGGCAAGGCGCAGCAGGACACTTTCGCATTCCCGTGCACGCACCTGGACAACTGCGCCGAGTTCTTCACTGAACAGGCTGGCCAGCGTGTCGGCCCCAAGGGTCGATACATCGATCGAGAGCCCCCGGCGAGAAGCGAAGGCCATTTCGCAAAGCGTGGTGATCAGCCCGCCGTCAGAGCGGTCATGGTAGGCCAGCAGGTAGCCGTCTTCGTTGAGCTGGCCGATGATCTGGAAGAAGCCCTTGAGACGGTCAGGGTCATCGACGTCCGGTACCGTCTCGCCCACCGACCGGTATACCTGGGCCAGGGCTGACCCGCCCAGACGGTTGCGCCCGGCGCCAAGATCAATCAGCAGCAACTCGGTGTCTCCGTCCGCAAGCAGCGGTGTGCGCGTGGCACGCACGTCGGTGACCGGGGCGAAGCCTGAGATGATCAGCGAGAGCGGCGCGGTCACGGCGCGCTCGGCACCGGTCTCGTCCTGCCAGGTGGTTTTCATGGACAGCGAGTCCTTGCCCACCGGAATGGCTAGGCCCAGCGCAGGGCAGAGCGACATGCCCACGGCCTGCACCGTGTCGAACAGGGCCGCGTCCTCGCCCGGATGCCCCGCCGCCGCCATCCAGTTGGCCGAAAGCCTGATGTCCTCGATGCGTGCGATTCGGGCTGCGGCCAGGTTGGTCAGGCATTCGCCAATCGCCATCCGGCCGGAAGCCGGTGCATCGATCAGGGCGATTGGGGCCCGCTCGCCCATGGCCATGG
Organism: Halothiobacillaceae bacterium; assembly: GCA_049974825.1. Classification (GTDB taxonomy): domain Bacteria; phylum Pseudomonadota; class Gammaproteobacteria; order Halothiobacillales; family Halothiobacillaceae; genus JBKHDT01. Next base: position 23,713 of record JBNGDJ010000018.1, read on the forward strand.
CTTCGCCGGTGAAGGCCCGGAAGCCGGTGGCGGTGACCGCCACGTCCGCCACCGGCTCTTGCCAGGGGCCGACCATCTGATCTCGACAGACCAGGCCGCCGACGCTGCGGTCCCCGATGGTGATCAGAAACCGCTTGTCCGCCACGGTGGGCAGGGCGAGCACCCGGTCCAGGGCCTCGTCAATCCGCATTCGGGCGGTGTCCAGCGACTCGCGCGGCGTGGCGCGTCGCTGTACGTCCCGCAGCATGCGCGGCGGCTTGCCCAAAAGAGTTTCCATGGGCATGTCGACCGGCCGGTTATTGAACAGCTCATCCTCGACGACCAGCTGCCGTTCAGAAGTGGCCCGGCCGATTACCGAAAAGGGCGCGCGTTCGCGGTCGCAGAGAGACCGGAACTGCTCCAGCGATTCGGGCCGGATCGCGAGTACGTAGCGCTCCTGGGATTCGTTGCACCAGATCGCCAGCGGCGACATGCCCGGTTCATCGCTTGGGATCTTGCGCAGGTGGAAGTGACCGCCCAGGCCGGCATCGTCCACCAGCTCCGGGAAGGCGTTGGACAGCCCACCGGCCCCCACGTCGTGGATGGAGACGATGGGGTTGTTGCTGCCCAGCGTCATGCAGCGGTCGATCACTTCCTGGCAGCGGCGCTGCATTTCCGGGTTGGCGCGCTGCACCGAGGCGAAGTCCAGTTCGGCATGACTGGTTCCGCTGTCCACCGAGGAGGCGGCGCCGCCGCCCAGGCCGATCTGCATGGCAGGTCCGCCCAGCGCGATCAACAGGTCGCCGTCGGAAATCGGGTTCTTTTCGACGTGCAGGTCGCGGATGTTGCCCATGCCGCCGGCAATCATGATCGGCTTGTGGTAGCCGCGGACTTCCTCGCTGCCCGGAACCTTCAGTTCGAAGGTCCGGAAATAGCCGGCGATGTTGGGACGGCCAAATTCGTTGTTGAAGGCGGCGGCCCCGATGGGGCCTTCGAGCATGATCGACAGAGCCGACTCGATGCGGTCGGGCTTGCCGTGATCCCGCTCCCAGAGTTGCTCAAAGCCTGGAATGCGCAGGTTCGAGACTGAAAAGCCGCAAAGTCCCGCCTTCGGCTTGCCGCCCCGGCCGGTGGCACCCTCGTCACGGATCTCGCCCCCGGCCCCGGTGGCCGCGCCCGGGTCGGGCGAAATGGCGGTGGGATGGTTGTGGGTTTCCACCTTCATCAACAGGTGTACCGGCTCGAGTTCGTAGCCGTAGCAGGCTGTGTCCGGGGTGGCCGAGAACCGCTCGGCGCGCGGGCCCTCCACCACCGAGGCATTGTCCTTGTAGGCCGAAAGAATCCCCTCCGGCCTGTGGTGATAGGTATTGCGGATCATGGCGAACAGGCTGTGCGCCTGCTTCTCGCCGTCGATGATCCAGTCGGCATTGAAAATCTTGTGCCGACAATGCTCGCTGTTGGCCTGCGCGAACATCATCAGCTCGGTGTCCGTCGGGTCGCGCCCCATCCGCGTGTAGCTCTCGACCAGGTAGTCCAGCTCATCGTCGGACAGGGCCAGGCCAAGCGTACGGTTTGCAGTGACCAGTGCGTCCCGGCCGTCGCGGGCCAGGGCGATGGTGTTCAGCGGGGCCGGTTCGTCCTGGCGGAACAGCACGGCCGCGTCTTCCGGCGCCTCGATGACCGACTGGGTCATGCGGTCGTGCAGCGCATCCTGCAGGGCTGCGCGCTGGTCGGCATCCGGCTGGGCACCCGCGGTCAGGTCGATGGCGTATTGCAGCCCGCGCTCGATGCGTCGCACCGCAGTCAGCCCGCAATGGTGGGCGATGTCCGTGGCCTTGGTCGACCAGGGCGAGATCGTGCCGGGCCGGGGAATGGCGACCACAGTCATTGCCGCCTGTTCATCGAAGCGCCCGGGTTCCCCGTAGGTCAGCAACTGCTTCAAGCGCTCGGACTCCCGGTCATCTAGCCCGCGATGACTCTCGACAAAGTGCAGGTGGCGGGTAGTCAGCCCCCGAACCTGCGGGCAGATCCCGCGCAGTCGGGCCAGCAGGCGTTTGGTGCGAAAGTCGGAAAGGGCCGCTCGGCCGGGAATGATCAGCATGTCAGTCTTGTTCAGTGGCTTGGTATGGGGAGACTTCTGCACAAGGCCGTTCGAAGGCGTTGTGCCAGGGCGCAGCGGCCTGCACAGGCGCCGCGCCGAGGTTCGTATGGCTTGCGCCATCGGGTGCCGGAGCATTTGCGCCCAGTCGATGCCTGGGGTAAGCGCGAGCGCATCATGCGGCCAGCGCACCGGGGCGTGCCCGCCAAGTCTACACCGGTTGCGCTTGTGGCGGCAGGTGCTGCAGACGGCATCGCGCCGGCGCACACGGCGCTTGAGAATGGCTCATCGACGCGACAGGGCCACCAGGGCAAGCAGCAGGCCGCCGCCGACCAGAAGCCAGGTGTCCGGCGGCGCGCCGGCAATGATCGCCCGTGGTGCCCAGCCATCAAGGCCCTTCATGACAAAGCCCGAGACAATCAGCGCCGCACCCAGAATCACCCAGCCCTGGCGTTGTCCCTGGCGCTCGATATTGCGTGAAAGCTGCTCGATCTGCCGCCGCTGGGCCTCCAGTTGCCGCTGCTGGCTCTCGGATGCCTGCAGGGCGCGCAGCGCCAGTCTCGGCCACTCGGGCAGGTGCTCGGCCAGGAAGGGCAGCTCGGCGCGCAGCTTGCCGATAAAGGCGCGCGGACCGATGCGCTCGCGCATCCAGCCTTCGATGAAGGGCTTGGCAGTCTGCCAGAGGTCCAGGTCCGGGTAGAGCTGGCGGCCCAGGCCCTCGATGGCCAGCAGGGTTTTCTGCAAGAGGACCAGCTGGGGCTGGACTTCCATCTGGAATCGGCGGGCGACCTGGAACAGGCGCAACAGGAAGTGGCCGAAGGAAATCTCCTTCAGCGGTTTTTGGAAAATCGGCTCGCAAACGGTGCGAATGGCCGATTCGAATTCCTCGATCCGCGTATCGCGCGGCACCCAGCCGGATTCGACGTGCAGCTCGGCCACCCGCTTGTAGTCCCGGTTGAAAAAGGCGTGAAAGTTCTCTGCCAGGTAGCGCTGGTCCTCGGGGGTCAGGCTGCCCACGATGCCGAAGTCCACGGCAATGTAGGTCGGGTCGGTGGGGTGGGTGGCGTCGACGAAGATGTTGCCCGGGTGCATGTCGGCATGGAAGAAATTGTTGCCGAAGACCTGGGTGAAAAAGATTTCCACGCCGCGCTCGGCCAGTTTTTTCATGTCGACCCCGGCATCGCGCAGGGCCGCCATGTCTGCCACCGGGATGCCGTGGATGCGCTCCTGTACCAGCACATTGCTTCGACAGTGGTCCCAGTGGACCTGCGGGACGTAGAGCAGGCCCGAGTCGTCGAACTGGCGCTTGAGCTCGGCCGCGTTGGCCGCCTCGCGCAGCAGGTCGAGCTCGTCCATCAGGGTCTTGTCGAACTCCTGCACCACTTCCACCGGGTGCAGCCGCGGTCCTTCGGACCAGTAGCGCTGGGCCAGTCCGGCGACGATGTAGAGAATTTCCAGGTCCTGGCGAATTCGCCGTTCGATGCCGGGACGAACGATTTTCACGATCACCGACTCGCCGCTGCGCAGGCGCGCCGTGTGTACCTGGGCGATGGAGGCAGAAGCCAGCGGCTGGCGATCAAAGGCACAAAAGACCTCGTCCACCGGTTCGCCAAAGGCCTGCTCGATGACTTCGACAGCCTGCTCGCTGGGGAAGGGGCGGACACGATCCTGCAGGGCCGTCAGCGCATCGGCGATGTCTTCCGGGAGCAGATCGCGCCGGGTCGAGAGCATCTGGCCGAACTTGACGAAAATGGGGCCGAGATCCTCGAGTGCCCGCACCAGCCGCTCGCCCCGCGATCGCTTGCGGGTATCGCCAAACCAGTACCAGGGCGAGAGATAGCGCAGGAATCGCAAGGGGCGAAACACGTGCAGTGCCAGCACGATTTCATCCAGCCCATGCCGGTACAGCACAAGCTGGATTATCAGCAGTCGCCAGAGGATACCCGGACGCATCAGCTGTCCGTCCAGGAGTCGGGCCCGGCGGCGCGTCCCGCCAGCCGGTCAAGTCGCGCTTCCAGCCGGGCCAGATCGTTGCGCACCCGGTCGACCGCCTCCGAAAAGCCGGTCAGCTCGTCGGCGCCGACCACCAGCTGCGCCTCGCGCTGCAGAAAATCCGTCCACTCGATCAAGCGACCGGCCTGCACGCGGTTCACGTAATCCTGGCCGCGCTGCACGGCCTGCTCCACGGCGTGGGCTCCGGGATCACCGATTCGGCCCGAAAGCCACTCGGCCCAGTCCGGGTCCAGGTGGGCGAGAATGCGGGCCACGGAGCCGGCAAGCCGGGTGTCCCCCTCCATCCGGATGGCTCCGTCGAAGGCGCGCTCCAGGTCCTCGCGCTGCCAGGCCATCCGCAGCAGGCCGAAGCTGCTGGCCTGGATCGTGGCGTCAACCTCCCCGTCGAAGTCGCCGAGCAGGTGGACGCCTCGGGCGGTCGGCATCAGGTAAAGCGAGACAGGCGGCATCTCCAGCATCAGGCCGATCACCGCACCCTCGTGCCGGGCCAGACGGTCACGGGCCTCGGGGTCCATGTCCAGCACTCGGTTCAGGGCGCGCTCGAGTGGCGGCAGCAGAAAGGTTGGCAAACGGGGCATGAACAGGCGTTTTCTCGTGACAGTGCAATCGGCAGAGTGTAATGACAATGCGGACTGATGCACAGTTTCATCACTGCCGTGAGCGCCCCCAGAACGTTTCTCCGCTTGTTGGGCAGTGCATGATTCGGGCGATCATGATCCGGGTTTTCGGCAACATTTCATATCTTTGTCTAGGCTTGATACGTTACCCGGGCGAAAAGCGGCTCCGACTCTTTGCAAACCAGGCAGAAACGGACGGGCCGCTTTGCCTCAATTGTCCAAACTCGTTGTTCCGGACGGCAGCTTGCGCCACGGGCCATCAAGGCACCCGCTTGGATGCCCGGCGAGTCATCGTGCTGAATCGGAGGTGGTCATGAGCAAGAAGGTACGCAAGTCCCTTGAAAAACCCGCCGCGGAGGTGATCGGCAAACTACTCGACGACCTTTCCGCCAAGGTGGGCAAGCGTCTGGACGCCCTGCGCAACAGTGACGATCCCGAAGCGCTGCATGATGCCCGGGTGGAGGTCAAGCGGCTGCGGGTGTGGCTGCGCCACGGCAAGTCGGAGGTCAAGACCAGTGCCAGTGCCCGGCAGGCACTTCGGCAGTTCACCAAGACCAGCAACCCCATGCGCGACCGCGAGGTCATGCTGCAGTGGCTCGCCGGTCTCAAGCCCGAAGGAAACCGGATCAAGGGCGTGGCTGATGTGCGTGCCGTCGCCGAACAGGAAATGGAAGCGCTTGAGGCACGGGTGCTTCGCATCACCCGCAATCTTCAAAGCGAAAGCGTCGCGCTCAAGGCGCACCGACGAAAGTCCGCCAGCGGCCGTAGTTTCGGTTACTGGCTTGCCGAGCGCCTCTCGGCGCATCAGCTGACCCTGGTGCAGGATCTTGAAAACCTGCCTGAAGGGCTGCACGAAGCCCGGCTCACCGGCAAACACCTGCGCTACCTGATCGAGCCGCTCAAGGGGGACGAAGCCAGTGACCGGGCACTGGAACTGCTCAAGGCACTCCAGGAACTGCTCGGTCAGGCACACGACATGATGGCCATGCGCGCGAGCTTCCCCGAAGTTTTCGCCCACACGCTGGCGGATACCGGGTTTGACGCCATCCGCCACCAGATCGAATCCGGTCAGAGCCTCACCTGGCGAACCCCCGCCTGCTGGCCGGGCATGCGTTTCATCGTCGACCAGCTCAACAGTGACCAGAGCCGACTCGAACAGGAAGCGGAACAATGGCGCGACGAGCACCTGGCCGAGCTGATCGAAGTGCTTGGCGCCTTGCGTGCCCGACTTGTGCGGGATCACGTGCTCTGAACGGCCGGCAAGCCCGGCATTTGACGCGCGGATCGGGCATGCTTAGAATCACCGCCCTCGCCGGAGTAGCTCAGTTGGTAGAGCAGGGCATTCGTAATGCCAAGGTCGTAGGTTCGACTCCTATCTCCGGCAGGTTTCTCCCGGCCGGCTTGGAACTATTTCTCGCCGGTACGGACAAATCAACCATGGTCGCCTGATCACCGATGGCAGCCATCCCGTTGCGTCGACCGATTCGCTTTTGAATCGAACCAACCTTCGGGGGTGACCTGGCTTCGACGGGGGTCACGAAACTCTAGGTGCATGCCGAGGCGCAGACTACCTCGTAAATCCAGCTGCAACGCAAATAGTTGCCAACGACGACAACTACGCTCTCGCCGCTTAACTGGTGAGCCTCTGCCCCGGATGTGCTTGTGCGTCCGGAACGGCCCTCGGGCCCGGCAGGGGTCAGCACACACAAGATCGCCCAATGCGGAGTCTGGACGCAGCGGGTTAAAACCTGAACAGACTCGCGACCTTCACGGCCTGTCCGTCGGCTGGAAGGAAGCTAAAAATCAATAGACGCGACTAAGCATGTAGTACCGAAAGCGTAGGGCTTCCGGACGCGGGTTCGATTCCCGCCACCTCCACCATTCAAAGGTTTTTTGACGTTCGCAAACGTTCGAAAAACAACCCGAAACCCGCATTGCAACGCGCTTTGCGGGTTTTTTTTGTCTGCGGGGGTTCGCGGGTATCCGTTG
>JBNGDJ010000019.1:0-15425 GCA_049974825.1 Halothiobacillaceae bacterium
GATGCCGTCCCAGATGGTCACCGGCTCGCCGTGTTCGTCGGTCATCGGCTCGCGGGCGTCATAGTCGATCAGCGCATCGCGGCATTCGATATTGTGGAAGTCCCTGAGGATCGGCTCGGGCAGTTCAAGCCGGCCGTGGATGCGGTAATGCCATTGCAGGTAGCCAATCCACAGCACGATCTCGGCGATGGCGGCAGCGCGGGGGTTGATCTCCAGCCCGAGAAACTGGTGCGGGTCGACGGTCAGGCCCTCGGTGTCCAGGCTTGCCTGCCCGCCTGAAAGGTCGCGGATGAGGTTGAGCACCTCGCCTTCGAGCCGCTTCATGTGTTCGAGGGCGACGTACAGAAAGTTTGCGCTGCCGCAGGCCGGGTCGAGCACGCGGGTGTTGCAGAGCCGGTGATGAAAGGCGCGCACTTCGTCCAGGGCGCGGTCGGGCTTGTCCTGCTGCAGCCAGGTTTCGGCGGCGACCTGCACGGTCTGCCACTCGGCCCGCAGCGGGTCGATCAGCGTGGGCATGACCAGCCGCTCGACGTAGGCGCGCGGGGTGTAGTGGGCGCCGAGCTTGTGGCGCTCGCGCGGGTCAAGCGCGCGTTCTAGCAGGGTGCCGAAGATGGCCGGCTCCACCAGGCTCCAATCCGCCCGGGCCGCGTCAATGAGCATCTGGATCTGGTCGGCATCCAGCGGGATCGGGTCGATCCCCTGAAACAGCCCGCCGTTGAACCGGGGCAGATGCGTCATGAACTGGCCTTCGTAGCCGCCCCGGTTCATGGTGTGCCAAAGACTGCTCAGGGCGTCTGCCAGTACCTCGGGGGTTTTCTTGATGCGCTCAAGCAGCTCGGTGAATTTGCCGCGCGGAAGCAGATCGACGTCCTCGGCAAACATGGTGAACAGGCAGCGCTTGAGAAAATGCGCGACCCGCGCGACTTCGTACCCATCCTGCTCCAGCGAGCGGGCAAGCTGGGCAAGCTTGTTGCTGACCTGCCGGGTGACGCGGGCGGCATGGCGGGCCGGGTCAAGGCTGTCCGGGTCCAGCCACAGGCGCCGCAGGCGATCCTGAATGGCGGGCTCGCGCAAGTCCGCCAGGCGGATGCGGTGGTGTCCCGGATCGGGAAAGGGCACGTAGCTGCCGCCGGAGCGGGTGAATTCGGCATAAAGCTCCAGCGACCGGCCGACATCGGTCACGACGATGAACGGCGGGCGGCCCTCGTCGGCGGGCAGCGCGCGCACGTACCGGTCGGCCTGGTTCTGGGCCGCGATCATGGCCTTGTCCCAGCCTTGGGTCTGAAGGTCCTTGCCGGTCTGCTTGGCTTCCAGCACGAAACAGCCGCGCCGGTACATGTCGATAAACCCGCGGCTGCTGCTGCCGTCCGGGTGCTGGAACCGGACGCAACGCTCGAAGACGTAGGCATTTTCCGCGCCGTCCTCTGCGGCCGGTTCCGGCGGCGGCAGGTCCAGCAGGGCACACAACTCCGTCAGAAAAAGCTGGTAGTTGGCTCGCTCGGAGCCACCGGCATTGGCCCATCGGGTCAGGAAGGCATCCAGCCTGTCGGGATCGACCAGGGCGTCCTTGCTCGTTTGTGCACTCATGGAAGGCTCATCGATATGAAACGGACAAGCCGGGATTGTAGCAAAGGATCGAGGTAACCTGCTGGGTGCCCTCGGTCGCCTGCCTTTCAGGCTCAATTCAGGAAACGCTGATTCAATGCGTCACGTCCAACTTACGGAGAAGGTCATGTGCCGCATTCATCCCATCTGGTATCTCGCCTTGTTGGCGCTTGCCCTCGCGGGAATCCTCCCTGCCGCCCACGCCACGTCGCCCTTGACCGTGGATGAGAACCTGAATCTGGGCGACGTCACGGCAGCCGCCATGGCCCGGAATCCCGATCGTGCTCGATTCGAAGCCCTGCGTTGGCAGGCCGATGCACTCGAAAAACGCGCCAGAATCCCGCTCGACGGGCCACCGGCCCTGGAGCTCATCCACAAGACCGACGCATTGGCCAGCGACACCGGTTTGAGTGAGTGGGAATCGTCGATCGAATTTCCGCTGCGCCGTCCGGGCCTGCAGGCAGCGACCAAGCGTCGGGCCGAGGGACGTTTCGTCCTGGTCGATCGGCAGTCTGCCGCATGGCAGCTTGAGGTCGCGGGAACGGTCCGGGACCTGCTGGCCCGGCTGGCTCAGGCTGAGGAAAACGTCCGCCTGGCCCGTCAGGCGCTCACGACGGCCGAGCGGTTGCAGGCGCAAGTGCAGCAGCGGCTTGAAATGGGCGACGTGCCGCGCACGCACCTGATCCTGGCCCGGGAGGAAAGCTTGCAGCGACAGGCCGACCTGCGCCAGGCAACGCTGGCACTCAACCAAGTGGCCGAGGAATACCGCCAGGTGACCGGCCTGGACGCCTGGCCAGCCCAGTGGACCGAGTCTCCCGCCCCGGATGCCTCGCTGGAGCAGCATCCCGCCCTGCTTGCCGCCCGAGCCGATGTGCAGGCCGCCGAAGCCGAACGGGCCGTGATTCGGGAGCGCGGGCGATCGCAACCGACCGTTGGCGTGAACATTCGCCGGGAAGAGGTGGGGCGCGAAGCGATAGACAGCGTGGGCATCTCTGTATCCCTGCCGATCATGTTTGATCGCCTGCGCGCCCCGGATGAGGCAGGCGCCAGCCTGAGCGTGGTCGACGCTCATGCGCAGGCCTCAATGATCGAGCGGCACATCCATCTCGCTGTTGCGCAAGCTGCACAGGCTCTGGCGGCCGCTCGTGTTGAACAGAAACAATCGGCAGCGCATCGGGAACTGGCCGACGAAAGCCTCGCACTCGCCCGGCGGGCCTACTCGCTGGGGGAGATCGGACTGGCCGACCTGCTTCGCGTCCGTGAGCGTCAGCTTGCTGCCCAGCGTCGTGCCGCGATGAGTCATGTCCAGCTGCAGCGCAGTATCGCCGAATACAACCAGGCCAGAGGGGTCATGCCATGAATCGCCAAATGAAGAAAATGCTCGTTGGAGTCCTTGGGGGCGTATTTCTGTCCATTCCGGTTGCGCAGGCCGCGGACGTCAACATGAGCGCGGCTCAGATTCAGGCACTGGGTATCCAGACCGCCGCGGCTGAGGATGCCAGCAGTGTCTCAGGGCACGCCTATCCGGCCGAGGTCCGTGTGCCACCGGCCAGCGAGAGTGTGCTCGCGGCTCCGGTTGACGGACTGGTTCAAGAAATCCGGGTTGCCGAGGGTGAATTTGTCGAAAGGGGAGAGCCGGTCGCGAGCCTTTTGAGTTCTGGCCTGGTGACGTTGCAACGCGACTACCTGGAAACGCGGGCGAGTTACCGCGTGGCGGCGCAAGCCCTGGAACGGGACCGTACACTGGCAGCCGAGGGGATTATTGCCGAGCGCCGGCTCAACGAGACGCGCGCAACGTACGACCGGTCTGCTGCTCGTTTGTCCGCTTTGCGCCAGAGCCTCTCCCTTGCCGGCATGAGCGATGCGGCCCTTGATGCGCTCGATCGGACCCAGCGGATTGTCCCGCTGCTTGATCTTGTCGCCCCTCGCAGCGGTACCGTGATGGAACGCATGGTTACCGTGGGTGAACGGGTCAACGCCGCCTCGGCATTGATGCGGATCAGCGCCCTGGACACGCTTTGGCTGGAAGTCCACCTGCCAGTCGAGCGACTTCGCGACGTGCAAGCGGGCGATCGAGTGCGCGTCGTTGGTCTCGACTTGCAGGGCGAAGTCACCCTGATTGGCAGCCGAATCAACCCGGATGATCAGACTGTCATGGTTCGCGCCCGACTGGCGTCGGCAGACGGACGCGTGCGCCCGGGGCAGTTCCTGCGCGTGCGTCTTGAGGGCGCGGCGCAGGCGAACCTGCTGCGTGTGCCGGGCGATGCGGTGATTCGCCAAGACGGGAACTTCTTTGTCTTCGTTGCTGCCGAGGGCGGCTTCAATGCCTATCCCGTGGAGCGTCTGGGCGAATCTCAGGGCTTGTTGACCGTCCGGGTAATTGAGGCCAGCGACAGGGCTGATCGCCCGCCATTGTCGGCTGGTGCGCATGTGGCGGTGAACGGCGTCGCCGCCATCAAGGGGTCCTGGCAGGGCATGGGAGGGGACGAGTGATGCTGGCCTCTCTGATCCGGTTCTCACTCACGCAGCGCCTGTTCATTCTATTGCTGGTGACTCTGACCGCAGGACTGGGGGCACGCGCTTTCCTGAACCTTCCGATCGACGCCTTTCCGGATGTTTCCACGCCGCAAGTGAAGATCATCATCAAGGCGCCCGGGATGACGCCCGAGGAGGTCGAACAGCGCATCACAGCGCCCGTGGAGGTGGAGATGCTGGGCATCCCGGACCAGGAGATGCTGCGTTCTGTCGCCAAGTACGGCCTGACCGACATCACGATCGACTTTGCCGAAGGCACCGACATCTACTGGGCGCGCCAGCAGGTTGCGGAGCGTCTGAATGCGGTTTGGGCTGAGCTGCCGCCTGATGCGACCGGCGGAATGGCGCCGATCACCACGCCGTTGGGCGAAATGTTTATGTTTACCATCGACGGCGGTGATCTGTCCTTGACCGAGCGGCGCGCGCTGCTTGACTGGGTAATCCGTCCCGCGCTGCGTACTGTGCCGGGCGTGGCCGAAGTCAACGCGCTGGGGGGGCATGTGCGCACCTTCGAGGTCACTCCCGACACAGAGAAAATGAGCGCGCGCGGCGTCACGCTCGACCAGTTGCGCACGGCGCTGGAGCGCAACAATCGCAACGATGGTGCTGGTCGAGTGCTGGATGGAGAGGAGGCCCTGCTGGTCCGCGTCGAGGGGGCCGTGACGCAGCTTGATGACCTGCGCGAGACTGTGGTGGCGATGACGCCCGGTGGCGCCCCCATCCACGTGGCTGACGTCGGCAGCGTACAGATCGGGAGTCTCACTCGCTACGGTGCGGTGACCAAGAACGGCGAGCAGGAAGCCGTTCAGGGGCTGGTATTGGGTCTGCGCGGGGCGAATGCCCGCGAGGTCGTCGCCGGTGTGCAGGCCAAACTCGACGAGCTCGGCCCCACTCTGCCGGAAGGCGTCACCATCAACGTGTTCTACAACCGCGGTCACCTGGTCGACCGCGCGGTTCAGACGGTCACGCAGGCACTGGAAGAGGCGATCATCCTGGTGCTGATCCTTCTGGTGATTTTCCTGGGCAATCTGCGTGCGGCGATCGCCGTCGCCCTGATCCTCCCTCTGGCCGCTCTGATGACCTTCATTCTGATGGATCGCGTCGGCATGTCAGCCAACCTGATGAGTCTGGGCGGATTGGCCATAGCGATTGGCATGCTGGTCGACGCCGCCGTGGTAGTCGTCGAAAACATCGTTGCCCATCTGGCTCGGGAGAAAGGGGCAAAACGGTTGCCGCGGCTGCACGTGATCTACCGGGCCGTGCGCGAGGTCGCCGCCCCGGTGACTGCCGGGATCCTGATTATCGTGATCGTGTTCCTGCCGCTGCTCACCTTGCAGGGGCTGGAAGGCAAGCTCTTCAAGCCGGTCGCGCTCACTATCGTCTTCGCACTCGGGAGCTCTTTGCTGTTGTCCCTGACGGCCATCCCGGTGATCAGCTCGTATCTTCTGCGCAACGTGCCGCACCATGAGCCCTGGCTGGTGCGTCAGTTGCAGAGGTTGTACTCCCCGGCACTCGGCTGGTCGCTTGCCCACCCGAAGATCATCGGCGTCGTCGCCTTGGCGGCCTTGGGCGCTACGGCTGGGGTCTACACTCAGATCGGGAAAATCTTTATGCCCACCATGGATGAGGGCGACCTTATTGTGCAGCTTGAGAAGCTGCCCTCAATCTCGCTGGATCAATCGATCATGCTGGACAAGCGTTTCCAGGCGGTCTTGATCGAGCAGGTGCCGGAAGTCACCGGCGTGATCGCTCGCACCGGTTCGGACGAGCTCGGGATGGATCCGATGGGCCTCAACGAGACGGACAGTTTTCTGATCCTGAAACCACCCGAGCAATGGCGCTTCGAGACGAAGGAAGAATTGGTCCAGGACATCCGCAGGGTGCTGGCCGACTTCCCCGGGATGGCGCATGCCTTCACCCAGCCTATCGAAATGCGAGTCTCGGAAATGCTCACCGGGGTGCGTGGAGACTTGGCAATCAAGCTTTTTGGCCCCGATATGGAGGTGTTGAACGAGCGGGCTCAGCAGATAGCACAGACCGTGAGGGGTATCGAGGGCGCCTCGGATGTCTTCTACAGTCGCAACGAGGGCGTGCAGTACCTCAAGATCACTGCCGACCGACAGGCCGCTGGTCGTTTCGGTCTGGCCATTGAGGAGCTCGAGACCCTGCTCCGAGCGCAACTTGAGGGAAAGAGCGTCGGTACCGTCTACGAGGGCATGCGCCGCACGCCGTTGATGATCCGCGGCAGCCGCGAAATTGCCGGGTCGCCCGAGGCCTTGCGCGAGTTGCTCGTCAGCCTCCCGGGAGGGCGCAAGGTGCCACTCTCGGCACTGGCCACGATCGACCAGGTAGAGGGCCCCGTCCAGGTCGAGCGCGAGCTGGGTGAGCGTTTTGTGGTCGTGGCCGCTAACGTGTCCGGGCGTGATCTGGTCAGTTTCGTCGAGGATGCCCGTCGGGCGGTTACCCAGGCGGTTTCCCTCGATACGGGCTATCGTCTCGCCTGGGGTGGCGAGTTCGAGAACCAGCAGCGCGCGGCCAAGCGGTTGGGTTTGGTCGTACCCGTCTCGGTCGGGCTGATCTTTCTGTTGTTGTTCACGACGTTCGGCTCGATCCGCCAGGCGATCCTGGTCCTGTTGAACATCCCCTTTGCACTGATCGGGGGCGTTTTTGGCTTGTGGATCTCGGGTGAATACATGTCCGTGCCGGCATCAGTAGGCTTCATTGCCCTGCTGGGTATCGCCGTACTCAACGGGGTGGTCCTGGTGAGTTATTTCAACCAGCTGCGTGCGCTGGGCATGTCACTCCACGATACGGTGGTTGAGGGCGCCAAACGACGTCTTCGCCCGGTGCTGATGACGGCTTCAATCGCCGCGTTCGGACTGATCCCGCTGCTTTTTGCGACCGGGCCCGGCTCGGAGATCCAGCGACCGCTGGCTGCCGTCGTCGTTGGCGGGCTGGTGACCTCGACCTTGCTTACCTTGGTGCTGCTGCCCATTCTTTACCGCCGCTTCGGTGAGGCGTCAGCTCAAGCAGTTTCTACAGTTATCCCCGAGGAAGCCGAGTCATGAGCCAAGTGTTGCTGACCCTGATTGCCCGCCCGGACGTCGAGGACGTCGTGGTCGACTGGTTGCTCGATCGTGATGACTTGTCGGGCTTTACCTCTGTGGCCGCGAGGGGGCACAGCCGTGCTCATGGTCGTTTCAGCCTGGCCGAACAGGTGACCGGTCATCAGCGTAGCGTGGTGTTTCACGTGCAGATCGAGTCGACCCTCGCAGACCCCTTGCTTGCAGCTATGCGCAGCGAACTTTGCGGCCTCGGTCTGCGATACTGGCTCGTCCCCCTGCTCGAAAGCGGAGCGATCGAATGACTGAGGCAAAAGAGATGATTCGGACAGCCCACCTTTCCCGATTGCGCGCGTTGTTGATCCCGGTGGCAATGTTGCCAGGACTGTTGCTCGTGGCCCCGGCAGGCGCCGACCACAACCAGGTTTTCGAGTTGCACCAGCGCGGCGAGATTCTTTCGCTGGCCGAGCTGATCAAGCTTGCCCAGGCCATTCATCCGGGTCAGATGGTGGAGGCACGACTGGACGAGGAGTACCTGATCTACGAGATCACGGTCTACGGTGAGGACGACGTTTACCACGAGATGTATTTCGATGCCCGGGACGGACGCCTTCTTTCCGAACACAAGGAGACCGAGGCATCCCTTCGTTCCGAACACCACAACGATGACGACTGATTCATGCGATTGCTGCTGGCCGAAGATGATGACTCGCTGGGCGCCGACCTGCAGGCCCGCCTGCGCGAGCAGGGATATGCCGTCGACTGGGCGCAAGACGGAGTGGACGCCGCGTGGCTTGGCAGTGAAAACGTCCACGACCTGGTGGTCCTCGATATTGGCTTGCCCGGCAAGGATGGACTGGCGGTGCTGCGCGAGTGGCGCGCGCAGGGGCTCAACCAGCCTGTCTTGCTACTGACCGCCCGGGATGCCTGGTTCGAGAAGGTTGAGGGCTTCGAGGCGGGAGCCGACGACTACTTGGCCAAGCCGTTTCACTTCGAGGAGCTTTCGGCACGCCTGCGTGCCCTCTCGCGCCGTGCCAGCGAACGCCCCGCAGGCCTGATCCCGGTCAGTGACGGGCTGGTCATCGACGAAGCCCGCCAGCAGGCAGTGATCGACGGGCGATCGGTAGAGTTGACTGGCACCGAGTTCCGCCTGCTGCGCTACTTTGTTCATCACGCCGGCCACGTGCTGTCGAAGAGCCGACTGGCCGAACATATCTACGCATTCGACGATGACCGGGACCCTAATGTGATCGAGGCGTATGTCACGCGCCTGCGTCGCAAGTTGGGTCGCGAATCGATCGAGACGCGTCGTGGTCAGGGATACGTGTTCAATCGCCATCCGGGTGGGCGCTCGTGAAGCGGCTGAAACCGCGCCATATCCAGACTCGCCTCACGCTCTGGCTGCTGGCAAGTGTGCTTGTGCTGGTTGGTTTGTTCTGGCTGGTGACGGCCCGCGCCCCTGTGATGCTCACCGAAAAGTACGTCGTCGACCGGCTCGCCCATGATGCGGAAGTGCTCGTGCTTGGCGTCGATTCCACCACCCAACCGCCGAGACTCGACCCGGCCTATGCCAACCCTATTTACGAGCGTCCTTACTCTGGTCATTACTTCCGGCTTGATATCGGCGGGGACATGATGCGCTCGCGGTCACTGTGGGACTTTGAACTGCAGACTGTGCAACTGAATTCGTATCCAGGGACCTACCATGCCATCGGTCCCACAGATCAACCGTTGCTCGTTTATGCCGACCGGATATTGAAAGACGGCACCTGGGTCGAGGTGCACGTGGCGGAGGATCTCTCTGCGCTGACTGAACTGATCGAGTCTTTCCGCTGGCGCTTTTCCATCGCGACGCTGATTCTGCTTGGGATGATGCTTTTCGCCCAACGATTGATCGTCCGTGCGAGCCTGCGCCCGCTGGATCGAGTTCGGCGCGACTGTCGTCGTCTCGAGGTTGGCGAGATCGACCGGCTGGACGAAGCCGTCCCGCCGGAGCTCCGGCCCATGGTAGAGGAGATCAACCACTTGCAGGACACCATGCAACGACGTCTCTCCCGATCGCGCAAGGCACTGGGCAACCTTGCCCATGCCCTGAAAACGCCGATCACCCTGATCGACCAGGTACTGCAGCGATCCCGGGACGATCTCCCCGCAGACACCGCCGAGCGCCTTGCCGAGGGCGTCTCTCGGATGCGTCGCATTACCGATCGCGAGCTTCGACAGGCACGCCTGGCGGGCGAGGCGCCCACAGGTCAGCGCTTTGAAGTGGAGCATGAGCTCCAGCGATTGCTTGGGATGTTCCGCCATCTCCACCCCGAGAAGACCTTCATCCTCCGGGTTGATTGCCCTGATGACGTCATATTGCGTGCTGATCGGGAGGACATGTACGAGTTGGTCGGCAACTTGCTGGACAACGCGGCCAAGTGGGCCGCCAGTCGCATTGAGCTCACGGTATGCCGTGAGAACGGCGGCTGGTATCTCATCATGGCTGACGATGGCCCGGGCGTGCCGGCCGAATCATTGCAGGCGCTGTCACGGCGCGGCACGCGGCTGGACGAAAACCGTGACGGGCACGGGCTGGGATTGGCCATCGTGCGCGAAATTGTCGAACTGTACGGGGGCGAGCTGACATTCGCACGCTCGGCGACGCTGGGTGGCCTCCAGGTGGAAATCCGGCTGCACTAAGCCGCGCTCATGCTTGACTCAGCGTGGCATGGATCGGCATGTGCCGCGAGGTTGAATGGGCTGTGCCACTTTGTTCGAGAGTGTCTCTGCCCCAACTGGGAGTTCTTGAATTCGTGCTGAGACTGCCCTGGCATGAAAACATCGTGAGTTGTTTCTCAGGCCAGCCTGCTCGGCTGTGGGCTGACCTGAAAACGGGGCAGGGGTGAGCTATTAGCGATGAGGTATCCCGGATCATTCTTTTTCCTTGGCCGCTTGCCTGAGCAGGGACTATCTTCACTCAGGAAACTCTGCGCAAAACCATCCTTGGCTTTGTGGGCTTGCGCCAGCTCTAACGCGCTAGCTGGCGGAGCCCGCGTTCAGACACGCATGGCCCGCTACACACCCGGGCCATGCTGCGCAATTCAATGGCTTGCGCCATTGTGCGGCAGGGCATCCATGCCCTGTACAGGAAGGTCTGCATTCGTGCAGACCTTCCCTCAGTACAAATCCGGGATTTTCTCCTTGACCGATATGTTGAATATTCGCAAAACCGTGGTCATTCGTCTGTTCTGGACGTGGTTGGTCCTGTCATGTCTGACGGCCCTTCTGGTGTACCAGTTTGAAACCGCGCGGGTCGACGAGAAGGTGCTGGCCCTGGCCATGGCAGCGGAAAAACAGTTTTCTGTGGATACTTTGCGTGCCTACAACGATGGCGAGGTGACAGCGGCCGAGATTCGGGTGGGCGCGGAAGACCTCGGCCGTGGTCGCTTTGCCGTCGTGGAAATCTACGACCGACAAAAGAACAAGATCGTTGAGCTGGTATCCGAGGGGCGTGAGGATCTGGAACGTGCGCTATCGCAACAAACCCACGGCTTCCCACTCAGTAACGAGATTCGCTACGAAAAATATCGGGTCCTGGACGAGGTCGTGTTGATGGTCTTGCTGCCATTGCGTGATCAAGCCGGCGCATTGCAAGGTTATTTCGAGGGGGTGTTCGTCGCCGATCCCGAGACACTGGCGCAGATCCGACAGGATGTGCTGTACACGGTGCTCATTGCCATGGCGGTGATCGCGATCACCACTCTGGTGTTCTACCCGGTGATCCTGTCGCTGAATCGAGAGCTCATCCAAAACTCGCGGGCGATCATGCTTGCCAACCTGGAGTTGCTTGAAGTTCTGGGCAGCGCAATTGCGAAGCGTGATTCCGACACACACATCCACAATTATCGTGTCACCCTCTACGCCATCGCCCTGGCTGAGGCAGTCGGCATGTCTGACGAGGCACTGCGCCGCCTTATCGTGGGCGCTTTTTTGCATGACGTGGGCAAAATTGGCATCAGCGACAATATTTTGCTCAAGCCAGGTCGTCTGACCGAACAGGAGTTCGATCAGATGAAAACCCATGTCAACCTGGGGGTCGATATTATCAAGCGTTCCCAGTGGCTGAATGCTGCGGAGGAGGTGGTGCGCTGCCACCACGAGAAATTCGATGGCAGTGGCTATCCCCAAGGTTTGAAGGGGACAGACATTCCCTTGTCAGCGCGGGTGTTTGCCATTGTTGACGTATTCGATGCCCTGACATCCCGCCGGCCCTACAAGGAACCGTTTTCATTTGAGGATGCGGTAGCGGTCATTCAGCGGGACGCCGGTACCCATTTCGATCCGGAGCTGGTGCGGCGCTTTATCCCGATTGCCCGGGAGATGCATCGGACTCTCTCCGAGGCGGACCAAGAGACGATTGTCACCATGCTCAATCACAAGTCCCTGCACTATTTCATGAATCTTCGCGCCTGAACAAACGCTCCGCAAAGCTGCCTTTTCCCTTTGCACAGGAATGTGTGGGCCGGTAAGCACACTGCCTGCGATTTGTGATTTACAGGCTGCCCCTGTGGTGCGATTCGGTCATTTCATGCGGGGCTTTGGATACCGGCGCTCCACCAGATCCGGCAGGCACCTTCGTCGGAAACCATGCAGGGGCCGACGGGGTTGTCGGGGCGGCAGCCCTCGCCGTAGAGGGGGCATTCGTGGGGCCGAACCCGGCCGAGTACCACGTCGGCGCAGGCGCAGCCCGGGGGCATTTGCCCGGCGCGGGGGTGGTCCTGTGCTTCAAGAGGAAATATGCGCTCGGCGTTGTGCGCGTCCAGGTGGGCGTTCAGGCTCAACCCGGAGTCGGGCAGGGTGCCGATGCCACGCCAGTGGGCGTCGGTGACGTCGAAATGCCGCTCCAGCAGCGCGCGGGCGCGGGGGTTGCCTTCGTGCCGGACGACGTCGGGATAGCAGTTGGTCAGGGCGGGCCGGTTTTCAAGGTGCTGTTCGAGCACGGCGGCAATGGCGTCGAGAATGGACTCGGCGGTGAAGCCGGCGACGGCGGTGGGCAGGCCGTGGCGATCGACGACGAAGCGCCACTGCTCGGCGCCCATGATGGTGGCGACATGGCCGGGGGCGATCAGGGCATCCAGCGGTCGTGAGCCGGGCTGGCCGTCGGCCAGCAGCATGGCGACGGCCGGCCAGGTTTGCCGGGTGGCGGTCAGCAGGAACAGGTTGTCGGGCAGGCCGGCTTCGATCATGGCAGCCAGCGGCGCGGTGGTGGTTTCGAAGCCGGCGGCGAAGAAAACGACTTGCCTGTCGGGAAAGCGTCGGGCCAGTTCCAGCACTTCCAGAGGCGAGGCGACTGGGCGCACGTCGCCAACCTGTTCACGGGCTGTCGCCCGCGCCTGTTGCAGGGAGCGGGGCGCGCTGCGCGGGCCGTTGATCGGCACATTAAGCATGTCACCGAAGCTGGCGACCAGGCAGCCGGCTTGGGTGGCCAGGCCGATGGCGTGCCGGATCGCTTCCTCGGGGCAGACGCAGACCGGGCAGCCGGGCCCGGGGATCAGCTCGATGGTCTTGGGCAGCAGGCTGCGCAGGCCGGATTCGGTAATGGTCCGCTCGTGGCCGCCGCAGACGTTCATGATCCGCAGTGGCTGGTCGAGCCGGGCGTCGGCCAGAGACCGGATATGCTCAAGCCGGGCCCGTGCGCTGCCGTGTTCGCTCATGAGGCCGATGCTGCCGGGTGGGTGTGGCCGGGTTCGCCGTGGTGATGATGGTGATGATGCCCCGGGGCATCGGCTTTCGGGTGGTTCTGCCGATGCGCCGCCAGCCGCTCGCGCAGCCAGTCCAGCCAGGCTGACATGCCCTGGCTCCGGGTGGCCGAGAGCGCGGTGACGGGCGCGTCGCTGGCAAGCTGGCGAACGGCGGCTTCGGCCCGGCGCGGGTCAAAATCGTCGAGCACCGGCAGCAGATCAGCCTTGCTCAACAGCACCAGGTCGGCGGCCCGGAACATGACCGGGTATTTGGCCGGCTTGTCGTCGCCCTCGGTGCTGGCCAGGAGCACCACGTTGGCGTGCTGGCCGAGGTCAAAGCTGGCCGGGCAGACGAGGTTGCCGACGTTTTCGATGAATACCAGGTCCAGGCCGTCGAGGTTCATGCCGTGCAGGGCATCGTGCACCATGTGGGCATCCAGGTGGCAGGCGCTGCCGGTGGCGATCTGCAGGGCCTCCACGCCGTGCCGGCGCAGGCGAATGGCATCGTTTTCGGTTTCCAGATCCCCGACCACCACCGCGATGTTCAGTTCGTCGCGGAGGGCTTCGATGGTGGCTTCGAGCAAGGCGGTCTTCCCGGAGCCGGGCGAGGACATGAGGTTGACGGCCAGAGTGCCGCGCTGGTCGAAATGGGCGCGGTTGTGGGCGGCTTGATGGTCGTTTTCGTCCAGCAGGCCGTGGAGAATCTCGATGGCGCCGGTTTCGCCGGTTTTCGGTGCCAGCTTGCCGCCTTCGGCAATCAGGTGGCGGTTACCGGGGGTGATGTTGCAGCCGCAGGTGTCACACATGGTCGGGCTCCTCTTGCAGTTCGATGCTGGTGATGAGCATTTCGTCCCCGCCGAGCAGCTGGGTGCGATGGCTGCCGCAGTGGCTGCAGGCAAGCCGGTTGGTGGTGGCCTCCCCGGTTTGTCCGCAGTCGCGGCAACGCACCCGGATGGCGGCAGTCTCGATGGTCAGGACAGCGTCCTCGGCGCAGCTGCCCTGACGGGCGATGGCAAAGGCATGGGCCAGAAGCGCCGGGTCAATGCCGCCAAGCGGCCCGATCCGCAGGGTTACCCCCCGAAGACTGCCGCCGCCGTGCTCCTGTGCCAGCGATTCGAGTTGCCGAATCAGCGCCCGGCAGACGGAAAGCTCATGCACCGGCGCCTGCCTGCCGAAGCTGGTCGGCCAGCGCACGGGCTTCGGTGGCCCGGTCGGCGTCGACTTTCTCGATGGCATAGCCGACATGGACCATCACGAAATCCCCTGCGGTGACCGAACCGGGTTCGAGCAGGAACAGGCTGACCTCGCGCTGGACGCCGGCGCGCTCGCAGCGGGCGGTGTCACCCGTCATTTGGAGGATTTTCATGGGAACGGCCAGGCACATGGCGTTTTTTGACCCCGTGGTTCATTTTCGCTTCACGAATTCCTGTCTAGACTAGCAGAGACCAAATCAAACTTTCATGAAGCCGCGAGGACGCAGAATGAATTCCTGGATGTTTCGCATTGGACTGGCCTGGTCACTGATCCTGCTGGCCGTGCCGGCCATGGCGCATGGGGTGCATCATCACGAATCCGGATGGCTCGCCGGCCTGTTGCATCCGTTTCATGGCGCGGATCACCTGTTGGCGGCCCTGGCCGTAGGGCTCTGGGCCGGTCAGCATCAGGATCGCTCGACCTGGCTGCTGCCAGTCTCCTTCGCCACGGCACTGCTGCTGGCCGCTCTGGTTGCCCACGCCACCGGCTGGGCCCTGCCATTGATGGAGCCGGGCATTGCCGCGACGGTGGTTCTGCTGGGGGCGTTCATCGCCTTCGCCGTGCGGATGCCTGCCGCAATCGGGGCAGGGGTGCTGGTGTTGTTTGCGGCTTTTCATGGCTGGGCGCACGGGCTGGAGCAACCCGCGGGCACAGGTGCGGTCAGTTACCTTGCCGGGTTGGCCGCCGGAACGCTGGGCCTGCATCTGGTCGGGGTTCTTGCGGCACGGCGGCTGGTGGATGCCCAGCAGCTTCGCCTGGCTGGTGGCTTCCTGGCCGGTGCCGGCACCATGCTGCTCGTTGGCGCGATGTAACCGGTCGCTTCCAGTACCCCCGCTGGCACAAGCTGCCTTGGGAATCTCTGCACGAATGCAGAAGCTCCCTATTTCCCTCGTTCCCCCTCGTTACCAAGCTCCGCTTGGGAACGCCTGCCGGGCCTGCTCTGCAGGCCCAGCTACTGTGGCGAGGGCAAGTCAACATGGTCGGGCAAGGCACCGGGCCAAATCCCCGCACCGCGCCCAGCCTCGCCGCGCAACCCCGGCCGCACAAGCCCCCAGACCCCGCAAGCAGAGCTTGCGGCATATCCCGTTCCCAAGCAGAGCTTGGGAACGAGGTCGGGGAGGAACGCCTGCCGGGCCTGCTCTGCAGGCCCAGCTACTGCGGCGAGGGCAAGTCAACATGGTCGGGCGGGGCACCGGGCCAAATCCCCGCACCGCGCCCAGCCTCGCCGCGCAACCCCGGCCGC
>JBNGDJ010000019.1:15525-29625 GCA_049974825.1 Halothiobacillaceae bacterium
GCTTGCGGCATATCCCGTTCCCAAGCAGAGCTTGGGAACGAGGTCGGGGAGGAACTCCTGCCGGGCCTGCTCTGCAGGCCCAACCTCCACGGCCGGGCGTCGCACCATGCAAAACCATCCGGGGTTTCACTCAATTGGTCGCTGAAGGAGGCAGGACAGCCTCGATGGCAGCACGCAACTGGTCGGATTCGGGGCGGACCTGACTTTCGAAGGCTGCGGTGACCCGTCCTTCGGAATCAATCACGTACTTGTGAAAGTTCCATCGGGGCGGCTTGCCTGACTGTCGGTTGATTTCTGCGAATATGGGGTGGGCGTCCGGTCCCTTCACCCGGATGGGTGAAAACATGTCGAAGGTTACCCCGTAGTTGATAAAGCAGACCTCGGCGGTTTTCGCTTCCTTGCTGGCTTCTTGCGCAAAGTCGTTGGAAGGAAAACCCAGCACTTTCAGCCCGCGGGGGGCGTATTCCCGGTGCAGTGCCTCCAGCCCCTCGAACTGGCCGGTGTAGCCGCAGAAACTGGCCGTGTTGATGACCAGCAGCGGTTGGCCGCCATACTGACGCATGTCGACCTGTTCGCTGCTGTGCAGCCTTTGCAGCTGGTGTTCGTAGAGCGCCTCGGGGCCAGCGAAGGCCGAGCCGGCCAGCGCGAGAGTCAGCGCCAGGGTACAGGCATGCAGGGGGCGAATCATGGCAATCTCCGGGATGAATGGGATCGACGGCGCATGCCCAGGGACACTTTGCACGAATGCGGAGATTCCCCTGGGGCGCGAGGCGCGCCGCGTGTGATTGGAGTTCCTGCCTTACGGCCGGTTCCCCTGTCTTTGCTGCGCTGGCGCTTGATTGAACGTCCACCACGGCTGCAACCTTGCAGTGGCCCGCGCTCCGGTCCGCCAACCATGCGGCAAGCGACGAAAACGACGGTCAAATGGCTGACCCCAGAGCAGAAACGCACCGGGGTTTGTCTCTTTTTCTTCATAATGCCGTATCATCGCGCTCAGGTAATGGCGTTCCCGCCCGACAAGGACGAGAGTGTCATGAGGGGCAGGGCGCAGAACGAACCGCCGCGCGGACAGGTCAGGTTCGGATGCCCGACCAATATCGGGAGCAGGGATGGGTTTGTTCGCCGCCTTTTCCACAAAATCAGATCACTTCATGCGGACACTTCGGCCGGGCAGGGCGAAGGGCTCTTTGGCTTGTGCTTCGGCTGCCCTTAAAGCTGGTGTCGTACACATCCGGCGTGTCACGCCGCACCCTCGCCGGCTCCCCGCTGTGCGGCCATTCCTGATTCTTGTGTTCCTGGCCGGCCTGGGCCTGGCTTTGCCGGTGCAGGCGGACAAGCAGGAAGAGCCGCTGACTGTCGCAATCAGCAGTGGCTGGCCGCCCTTGTGCTACCTGAATGATTCTGGCGAGCCTGAAGGGGTGCTGATTGAACTGTGGCGGGAAGTGGGCCGGGTGCTTGATCGCCCGGTTCAGTTCGAGCTGGTCGGCTGGGCTGAGTCGTTGCGACTCGTCCGTGTCGGGGTGGCGGATGTGCACGGCGGCTTGTTCCACTCGCAGATTCGAGCGGGCTACCTTGATTTCAGTACCCCGCTGCTGCCCTCCGAAACACTGGTTTTCGTGCAGTCCCGGCTTCCGGTGTTTGGCATGGACGAGCTGGGTGGACACGCGCTGGGGGTGATTGACGGTGGCTACGGTATGGAATTTCTCCAGGAGAACCATCCCGGGGTCCGCATCCGGCTGTTTCCCGACAACGAAAGCCAGGTGCGTGCGGCTGTGGACGGCGAAATCGACGGTTTCGTGGCCGAGTATCCGGTAGGCCTGTACCTGATTGACCGTTATGCTGACCCGGCGGCGTTTCGGCCGCTGGCACTGCTGCACAGCCATCCGCTGCGAGCCGGAGTGCGCAAGGGCAACACGGCGCTGCTGGCAGAGATCGACCGGGCGCTGGCGCAGATCGGCACGGAGCGCCTGAACGCGCTCGGACAGCGCTGGTTCCAGGTCGAGCGGGTTGAGGTGATTCCGGCCTGGGTGGGGTGGGCGCTGGCGGTCGCCTTGGGGCTGGTACTGATCGGTGCCGTGAGTCTCTGGCAGGGGTTGCGGCGGCGACAACTCGCGCAGGCGGCGCTGGATCGTCAGGCCGCGCTGGAAGAGAGCGAGGGGTTGCTGCGCAGTCTGGGGCGCAATGCGGCCGCCGGGATCTACATTATTCGCGGGTCCAAGTTTCTGGCCGTCAACCCGGCCATGTCCCAGATTCTCGAAGCCAGCGAGCATGAATTGCTGACCCGGGATTTCATCGAATTCGTCCATCCGATCGACCGGGGCATGGTCGGCAAGCGTGCCTTGGCGCGCCTGCGCGGCGAGCAGGTGCCAAACCAGTACGAAATCAGGCTCCTGACGGGTGAGGGGCAGATGCGCTGGGCCGAGTTGCATGCGGACGTGGCCGAATACCGCGGTGAGCGCGTGAGTCTGGGTACGCTCTACGACATCACCGACCGCAAGCGGCTCGAAGACCGCCTGCGGACCAGCGAGGCACGGTTTCGCACGCTGGTGGAAAATGCGCCGGACATTATCTTCACGCTCTCGGCCAGCGGCGAGTTCCTGTTTGTCTCGCCCAATATCCGCCAGATCATGGGCTTTGAGCCGGAAGAGCTGATCGGCGAGCCGATGTCCTTCGTGGTGCATCCGGATGATCTGGCCCATTGCGGCGCCTTTATGCACGAGGTGCTGGAGACAGGCGCCCAGGAGCGCTCGGTAGAATACCGGGTTCGGATCAAGTCCGGTGGCTGGCGCTGGCATGTCTCCAACACCGGCACCCTGGTGCGGGACGGGGAGGTCGAATTCATCGGCATGGCGCGGGATGTGACGGATACCCGTGAGGCTGTCGCCGAAGTGCGCTACCAGAACCGCTTCAAGCAGTTGCTGGTCGAGCTGTCCGGCGAGTTTCTCAGTGCCGGCGGTCTCACGCTGGACGAGAAGATCAACCAGATGCTGGAGCGGGCCGGGCGTTTTTTCGAAGTGGATCGAGCCTATTTGTTCGAGTTTGCGGACAACAACACGGCAATGATCAATACCCATGAATGGACTGCCGAGGCGGTACAGCCGGCGATCGCTCAGTGGCACCGCATGGAAATAGCGGACTTCCCCCAGGCTGCCGAGGAGCTGATCGGGACGCTCCTCGCTGGCAAGGCTTTTCGTCTGTCGGATATTGCGGATCTGCCGGAGTCCGCGACAGCCGAGCGCGCGCTGCTCGAGGCTCAGGATGTCCGGTCTGTTTTCTGCGTGCCCCTGTACAGTGGCGGTGAGGTCACCGGCTTTTTCGGGCTGGATCGAAACGATGATGCGGCCTGGCGTCATGATCAGGCAGATCTGATGATGGTGCTCGCCAATCTTCTGTCCGAGGCGATGGCGCGTCATGCTCTGGAGGACGAGCTGCGCGACAATGCGATGACCGATGGACTGACGGGGCTGAAAAACCGGCGGTACTTGTTTGCCCGGATGGAGGAGCTTTTCGAGGAGTACCGGCGACATGGCCGGGAGTTTGCGCTGATCATCCTGGATATCGACCATTTCAAGTCGTTCAATGACCGGTTCGGGCACCTGGCGGGTGACTTCATGTTGCGGGCCTTTGCCCGGGAGCTTGACGAGCGGGTCCGTCCGCTGGACATTCCCACCCGTTACGGGGGCGAGGAGTTCGTGGTGGTGTTGCCGCAGACGACCGTGGCGGAGGCCCGGGATGTGGCCGAGCGAATCCTGATTGCCGTGCGCGCCGCTGAATACAGCTACGAAGGAAATACCCATCGAATGACCGTCAGCGCCGGGGTGGCGGGGCTTTCGGAGCTGCCCGAAACCCGCCTGCAACCCGAGGCCCTGGTTGATCTGGCCGACAGGCGGCTGTATGTCGCCAAGGTGACCGGCCGCGATCGGGTCGTCTGGCAGGACAACCTGTCGCAGGCGAGTGGCTGACGAAATTTGAACGATGCCGGGTGTTTTTCTGCGCCCGGCCGTGTTTTTTGGAGTGTGGTTTTCATGCAGCGTTACGACGCCAGTGCCATTGAGGTTCTGACCGGGCTGGACCCGGTGAAGAAGCGCCCGGGCATGTACACGGACACCACCCGCCCGAATCATCTGGCGCAGGAGGTGATCGACAACAGTGTGGATGAGGCGCTGGCGGGCTTTGCGCAGGAAATTGTGGTCACCCTGCATGCCGATGGCTCGCTTTCGGTGACGGACGACGGACGCGGCATGCCGGTGGACATCCATCCCGAGCATGGCGTTTCGGGCGTCGAGTTGATCCTGACCCGACTTCATGCCGGCGGCAAGTTCTCGGACAAAACCTATCGGTTCTCCGGCGGCTTGCACGGGGTTGGTGTGTCGGTGGTCAATGCCCTTTCCACGCGACTGGAGGTAATCATCAAGCGTGATGCCCGCCAGTGGTTCGCGGCTTTCGAGGCCGGCCTTCCGGTTGAGGATCTGCAAGAGACCGGCACGGTCGGAAAGCGCAATACCGGCACCATGCTGAGGTTCTGGCCCGATCCAAAGTATTTCGACAGCCCGAAGTTTCACCTGCCGCGCCTGAAGCACAACCTGCGCGCCAAGGCGGTGCTCTGCCCGGGGCTGACGGTCCGGTTTGACGATGAACAGACGGGCGAGTCGCAGAGCTGGCATTACGAGGACGGCCTGCGGGATTACCTGCTTGAATCGGTGGGCGAGGTGGAAAAACTGCCGCCGGAAGCCTTTGTCGGGTCGATGCAGGCGGATGACCAGTCGCGCGCGCAGGCGGTTGACTGGGCGCTTTTGTGGCTGCCGGAGGGGGGCGAGCCGGTTCAGGAGAGCTATGTCAACCTGATTCCCACGGTTCAGGGCGGCACGCATGTCAATGGCCTGCGACTGGGGCTGACCGAGGCCGTGCGTGAGTTCTGCGAGTTTCGCAACCTGTTGCCGCGCGGGGTAAAGCTGGCCCCGGAAGATGTCTGGGATCGCGTGGCCTACGTGCTGTCCGCCAAGATCCACGAGCCCCAGTTTGCCGGGCAGACCAAGGAGCGGCTGTCTTCGCGTGAGTGTGCCTCGTTCATCTCGGGCGTGGTCAATGACGCGCTGTCGCTGTGGATGAACCAGCATGCCGAGCAGGGGGAGGCGATTGCCCAGCTGGCAATCGCCACAGCCCAGCGGCGCCTGCGCGAGGACCGGAAGGTGGTTCGCAAGCGTGTAACCAGTGGCCCCGCGCTGCCGGGCAAGCTGGCCGACTGCACGGCCACGGACCTGTCCCGCACGGAGCTGTTTCTGGTGGAGGGAGATTCGGCCGGCGGCTCGGCCAAGCAGGCGCGTGACCGGGAGTACCAGGCGATCCTCCCCCTGCGGGGCAAGATCCTCAATACCTGGGAAACCGATGCCGGGCAGGTGCTGGCTTCATCCGAGGTCCACGACATTGCCGTGGCCCTGGGTGTTGATCCAGGCGCGGACGATCTGGCCGGGTTGCGTTACGGGAAGATTTGCATTCTGGCCGATGCCGACTCGGATGGCCTGCATATTTCCGCATTGCTTTGCGCGTTGTTTGTGCGTCATTTCCGCACGCTGGTGGCGCAGGGGCATGTCTTCGTGGCCATGCCGCCGCTGTACCGGATCGATCTGGGCAAGGAAACCTGGTACGCGCTGGACGAGGCCGAACGCGATGGCATTCTCGACCGACTGGCGGCCGAGCATCGTCGCGGCAAGCCCCAGGTGACCCGGTTCAAGGGTCTGGGCGAGATGAACCCGGCCCAGCTGCGTGAGTCGACCCTGGCGCCGGAGACCCGGCGGCTGGTGCGCTTGAGCATTGACGACCCGGTCGAGACCGAGACCATCATGGACATGCTGCTGGCCAAGAAGCGCTCTGCCGACCGTCGTGCCTGGCTGGAGCGCAAGGGCAATCTCGCGGAAGTTTGATTCTGGCGTTCAGGCTCGGGACCTTCTGCCTACGGGGCAGAGTGGCCCTCAAGTGGCCTCGTCCGGAATCGGCAGGGCCACAAAGTGGTCGCGGTCCCCGCGGCGCAGATGCAGCGGCAGGGGCTTGCCGGCTGCTGCGGCGCGCAGGAGATCTTCCAGCGAATCAAGGTCTGCCGGTGTTCTGCCGCCGATCGCGAGGATGCGGTCGCCGGGCCGAATGTCGAGCGACTCGGCCACCGACCCGCGGCGAATCGCGCGAATCGTGAGCCCCTCGGGGCTTTCTTCCACGGCAAGTCCGACCTGGTCTAGCATCGAGTCTTCGGGGGGTGTGACTGGGGGCTCCTCGGCATTCGCCGGCGGGTTGGCAGAGGCGAGTGGCTGATCTGGCAGCTCACCGAGGACCAGAGCAATCGACAGGCGCTCTCGGTCGCGCAGGATTTCCAGGGCAACCCGGCGCTCCGGCGGATAGCGTCCGATAATCTGGGGCAGGGCGCCTGATCCCGTCACCCGATGCCGGTCTACCGAGAGGATGACGTCGCCGCTCTGCAATCCGGCCGCCTCGGCTGGCGAGTCCGGCAAAACGGCCGTGACCAGGGCGCCTTCAACGCGGCCCAGTCCCAGCGCTTCGGCCAGTTCCCGGTCGACATCCTGGATGCGCACGCCAAGAAAGCCGCGCCGCACTTCGCCATGTTCGAGAAGCTGGGCGACCACTTCCATGGCGTAATCGATGGGGATGGCGAAGGACAGACCATTGTAGCTGCCGGTCTCGGTGAATATCTGGGCGTTCACCCCGATGACTTCGCCGTCGAGGTTGAACAGCGGACCCCCGGAATTGCCGGGGTTGATGGCCACGTCGGACTGGATGAAGGGGACATAGGTCTCGTTGGCCATGGTGGGCAGTGCTCGGCCCATTGCGCTGATGACGCCGGCTGTGACGGTTTGATCGAAACCGAAGGGGGCGCCGATCGCCACGGCCCACTGGCCGGGGCGTACTTTTTCGCTCTTGCCGATCCGCAAGGGACGAAATTTCTTGCCCTCCACCTGCAAAAGCGCGATGTCGCCCCGCGGATCGCTGCCAATGAGTTCCGCGGGCAACTCGCGCCCGTCACCGAAGCGAACCCAGATCTCGCTGGCGCCCTGAACAACGTGCTCGTTGGTCAGGATCAGCCCGTCCTTGGAAATCACGAACCCGGAGCCAGCATTGTTGTTGGGTATGGCTTCTGGCGGCGTGCCGTTCTGTCCGGGGCCGAATCCGAAGAAGTCCTGGAAGAACTCTTCCATCTCTGCGCCGCTCTCCGGATCGCCCTCGATGGCGGGCAGGCGGGCGATTGTATGGATATTCACCACCGACGGGGCGTTTTCTTCCACCAGTTCGGAGAAGTCGGGCAACTGGGCATCCTGACGGCCACAGCCGGTCAGCCACAGGCCGAGAACCAGCAGTGATAGCAACGGAAACAGTCGCAGGGTCTGGATTTTGTGAAATGTCATGAGCTTGCGTTTTTGGGCAGGTAAACCGGCAGGATATTGAAAAAGCGCTTCGCTGTCCCGTGTCGAGACGTCCGGTCCGGCACTGTGCAGCGAAAAAACTCAGACCGAAATGTTCTTGACGGGCAGGTGATACTCAGGGTGCCGGGTCAAGCCGCAGAACCTGTCCAAGCGTGGAGTCGGTCAGCAGCCAGAGATGCCCGTCGGGGCCGAGCCGAACATCCCGGATGCGTTCGTTCATGTCTTCGAGCAGCCGGGTTTCACGCAGCACCCGCGTGCCGTCCAGTTCCAGGCGAGCCAGATGCCGACCTGCCAGGGCTCCGACGAAGAGATTACCCTTCCAGTCGGGAAATACCTCGCCCTCGTAAAAGGCCATGCCGGAGGGGGCAATGGATGGCGTCCAGTGGTGCAGGGGTTGTTCCATGCCGGGCGCCTCGGTCCGCCCGTCGCCGATCGGGACGCCCGAGTAGTCGATGCCGTAGGTAATCACCGGCCAGCCGTAGTTGCGCCCGGCGTGGATGATATTGATTTCGTCGCCGCCTCGCGGGCCATGTTCGTGGGTCCAGACTTCGCCCGTGACCGGGTGAATGGTCATGCCCTGCGGGTTGCGGTTGCCGTAGCTGTAGATCTCCGGCCGGGCGTCGGGTCGGTCGACGAAGGGATTGTCGGCCGGGATCCGGCCATCGTCGTGCAGGCGGATAATGCTGCCGGCGTGATCGTCAAGGTCCTGGGCGCGCTGCATTTCGCCGCGATCTCCCACGCTCAGGTAAAGGTAGCCATCTGGGTCGAATGCGATCCGACCGCCGAAATGCCGGGTATTTCCCGAGGCGGGCAGGGCGGTAAACAGGGTCTCGACATCCACGAGGCGATCATGCTCAAGACGTCCGCGAACCAGCCGGGTCGTCATGCCGCCGTCCACCGGTGCTGCCAGGCTGAGATAGATCAAACCGTTGCGCGCGAAGTCCGGGTGCAGGGCCACATCCAGCAATCCGCCCTGGCCGCGTGCCACGATTTCAGGCAGTCCGCCGATGGGTGCCGAAAGCTGCCACGGCCCATCAGAGGAGGGGGTCAGTCGGCGCAATCTGCCCGGGCGTTCGGTGACCAGCGCCGAGCCGTCGGGCAGGAAGGCGAGACTCCAGGGCTTGTCCAGGTCGTTGGATATCACCGTTACGACCGGCTCGGCGGCCACGGCACGGAAGAACTGGCTGACCAGCACCAAGCCGAGGGCGGCGAAGATCAGGATGGTGGACAGTCGGCAGAGCAGGGAGCGCATGGCATTCTTTCCGATGGGGTGATGGCTGGTTGCCGGTTTTTAGGGAAACTCTGCACAATTGCAGAGTTTCCCGATTGGGGCATGGATGCCCCAAGGCTCAATGGCGTAAACCGTTGAATTGCGTAGCCCGGGCCGAGCATGTATCGGCCCGGGCGTGTCTGCAGAAGCCCAAGGATGGCTTTGTGCAGAGTTTGCTCAGGATTCGCCAGAGAAGCGCCCCACAGCGCAGCTGACGAAGGAGCGGGCCTTGGCGCCCATGTCGGACAGGCCGGCGACCGAACCGGCCAGCGGATAGCCCAGTGCCTCAAGGCGTTCGGCCACCAGGGCAGGGTCCCAGTCATCCTCGTGGGTGACGATCACCGTCTGGCTCTCCGGGATGACCTGAACCGCGTCCACGCCGGGCAGTTTGTCCAACGCGCGCACGATACTGGCGCTGCAGCCGCCACACTTGATGTTTTCGACCTCGAATGGGGTTTCTTGCATGTCTTGCCCTCCCGGCATGCTGCATTGTGCTGCCTATGATTAACCTGCGAATGATGCGCGCTGGGACAGTCGCGGTACAATTCACTTTTCAGGGAAGGTCCGCACAAATGCAGATCTTCCCGGTTGAGGCGTCCATGCCCCAAACGCACAATGGCGCAAGCTGTTGAGTCGCATTGCCCACAGAATAGCAAACAGCCTGGGGACACCCCGAGAAAGCGCCCTGCCGGGGGCTGATACCCAATTTGCGCCGTCCCTTGAGCTGAAGAACGTCGAACCGTCAGGAGAGTTCCATGCCCGCCTATCGTTCCCGCACCACCACCCACGGCCGCAACATGGCCGGCGCCCGCGCCCTGTGGCGTGCCACCGGCATGAAGGACGACGATTTCGGCAAGCCGATCATTGCCGTCGCGAACTCCTTCACCCAGTTTGTCCCGGGGCACGTGCATCTCAAGGACCTGGGCCAGCTGGTTGCCCGGGAAATCGAGAATGCCGGCGGCATCGCCAAGGAATTCAACACGATTGCCGTGGATGACGGCATCGCGATGGGGCACGGTGGCATGCTCTATTCGCTGCCCTCGCGCGAGGTGATTGCCGATGCAGTGGAGTACATGGTCAATGCCCACTGCGCGGACGCCCTGGTGTGCATCTCCAACTGCGACAAGATCACACCCGGGATGCTCAACGCGGCCATGCGGTTGAATATCCCGGTGGTCTTCGTGTCCGGTGGTCCGATGGAAGCTGGCAAGACCAAGCTCTCCGGCGATTCGGACGAGATCATCAAGCTTGATCTGGTCGATGCGATGGTCCAGGCGGCCAACAGCGAGGTCAGCGACGAGGACGTGGCTGCCATCGAGCGTTCGGCCTGCCCGACCTGCGGTTCCTGCTCGGGCATGTTCACGGCCAATTCCATGAATTGCCTGACCGAAGCCCTGGGCCTGTCACTGCCCGGCAATGGCTCGCTTCTGGCCACGCACGCTGACCGCAAGGAACTCTTCCTGGAGGCCGGTCGCCGCATCGTGACCCTGGCCAAGCGTTACTACGAACAGGACGACGAGCGTGTGCTGCCGCGCTCGATCGCCACTTTCGAGGCTTTCGAAAACGCCATGAGCCTGGATATCGCCATGGGCGGGTCGACCAACACGGTTCTGCACCTTCTGGCCGCGGCGCACGAGGGGCATGTGGAATTCACCATGGCGGACATCGACCGGCTAAGCCGCAAGGTGCCGCATCTGTGCAAGGTCGCTCCTTCGACTGCGCAGTACCACATGGAAGACGTGCATCGCGCCGGGGGCGTGATGGGCATTCTCGGGGAACTGGATCGCGCCGGTCTGCTGCACAGGCAGGTGCATACCGTGCACAGCGAGACCATGGCCGAGGCGCTGGATCGCTGGGACATCGTTCGGCCGACCGCCAGCGAGGAGGCGTTGAAGCGCTACACGGCGGGCCCCGGTGGCATTCCCACGCAGGTGGCATTCAGCCAGGATGCCCGCTGGCCGAGTCTGGACCAGGATCGCACGGGCGGCTGTATTCGGGATCTTGAGCATGCCTACAGCCGGGATGGCGGTCTGGCGGTTCTGTTCGGCAACATTGCCCGGGATGGCTGCATCGTCAAGACCGCCGGGGTCGATACCAGCATGTTCGAGGCCCAGGAGCTTCGTTACACCACCAGCATCCCGACTTCCACCCTGCAGGGCTTCGTGGGGCGTGCGCGGATTTTCGAGTCCCAGGAGGCCGCCGTCGAGGCCATTCTGGCTGACCAGATCGAGCCGGGTGACGTGGTGCTGATCCGCTACGAAGGGCCGCGAGGAGGGCCGGGCATGCAGGAAATGCTTTACCCGACCAGCTACCTCAAGTCCAAGGGGCTGGGAGCCAAGTGCGCCCTCTTGACCGACGGGCGATTCTCGGGCGGCACTTCCGGCCTGTCGATCGGGCATGTCTCGCCGGAGGCGGCCGAAGGCGGGGAAATCGGCCTGGTCGAGGAGGGCGACATTATCGTGATCGACATTCCCAACCGTCGGATTGACGTGGATGTCAGCGAGGAGCAGATGGAAGCGCGGCGCCAGGCCATGATCGCCCGTGGCCCCGCGGCCTGGAAACCGGTCAACCGGGAACGCCAGGTCAGCGATTCCCTGCGCGCCTATGCCGCGATGACGACTTCGGCGGCCCATGGTGCGGTGCGGGACGTCGACCAGCTGTACCGGCACCGCTAACGGCTGTCGGACGCCAGGGGGACTATGCGCATGTCGCGTTGTTCCAGCCGCCTTCCTCGATATGGCGCAAGCCAGCCTGCCCGCGAACGCAGCCTTCGTCTGCTTTCGCACAGGCAGTCTCTGGTAGCGGGGCTGCTGTGTGCAGCAGCCTGTCTTCCCTGGTCGGGACTGGCGGCCGAGCCCCTGAGTCAAACGGCATCGGATCACGCGCGACCTGCTTCTGAAACGGCGCAACCTGAACGTCCTGATCGGCAGCGGGCGGCATGCCCGGATGCAGAGCGCTTGTTGGTTGATCTTGCTGGCGTGGCGCCGGAGATTGTCTGTGACCTGCGCTACTTAAGCGCGGACAACTTCGTCGGTGCGCCCGTGGATGGATATCGCGCCAACCGTTGCCTGCTCACGGTGCAGGCTGCCGAGGCGCTTGCTTTGGTGGATCGCCGGCTGGCGCCGATGGGGCTGGGCCTGCGGGTGTTTGATGCCTACCGGCCGCAGCGCGCCGTGGATCACTTCGTGCGGTGGGCCAAGGACGTGGAGGATACGGCGACCCAGACGGAATACTATCCGGAGATCGACAAGACTCGGCTGTTTCCGGAGGGGTACATCGCCGAGCGCTCCAGCCATAGTCGGGGCAGCACGGTGGACCTGACGCTGGTGGATCGCCAGAGCGGCGAGTCGCTGGATATGGGAACGGACTTTGACTTTTTCGGGCCGCAGTCATGGCCCCGCAGTCAGGCCGTTTCGGCGCAGCAGCGCGCCAACCGGCTGCTGCTGCGCGCCCTGATGATGGAAGCGGGCTTCGAACCTTATGAGCAGGAGTGGTGGCACTTCACGCTTCGGGACGAACCCTGCCCGGACCGGTACTTCGACCGGCCGGTGGAGTGATCACGCGGTCTGGACGGCTCAGCCGTCAGCGGTGATCGCGGCAATCAGTTCCTCGCGCGCCTGCTCGGCCTTGTCGGTGTCGATCTGGCAGGTGCCGGCCGCCATGTGGCCACCGCCACCGTACTTCAGGCACAGTTCGCCCACATTGGTCTTCGAGCTCTTGTCGAGAATTGACTTGCCAATGGCGAAGACGATGTTCTGCTTGCGAAAGCCCCACATGACATGCATCGAGATGTTGCACTGGGGGAATAGGGCGTAGATCAGGAACCGGTTGGTCGCGTAGATGGTTTCCTCGTCGCGCAGGTCCAGTTCCACCAGGTTGTCGTGCACCTTCGCGCAGCGCTTGATCTGTTCCTCGGCCAGCGGCTGGTGTTCCCGGTACAGTTCCACGCGCTCCTTGACGTCCGGCAGCTCCAGGATTTCGTCGATGCTGTGATGCCGGCAGTAGTCGATCAGCTTCATCATCAGCTGGTAGTTCGAGACGGTAAATTCGCGGAAGCGGCCCAGCCCCGTCCTCGCGTCCATCAGGAAGTTCAGCAGCGCCCAGCCCTCGGGGTTCAGGATTTCATCCCGGTTGAAGTCCGCTGAATCGCCCTTGTCGACCGCGACCATCATCTCGTTCCATTCGCTCGGGAAGCTTTCCTCGCCACCGTAGTAGTCCCAGACCACCCGGGCCGCTGATGGCGCGTCGGGGTCGATGATGTGATTCTCGGCCCGCTCGGCGTTGCGCAGCGTCTCGCTCAGGTGGTGATCGAATGCCAGGTGGCAGCCGGGAACATAGGGGAGGTTGGTGGTGATGTCCCGGCCGGTGATCTCGATCTTGCCATCCTGCATGTCCTTGGGATGGACGAACAGGATCTCGTCGATCATGTCCAGGTGCTTGAGCAGGGTGCCGCACACCAGCCCGTCGA
Source organism: Halothiobacillaceae bacterium (assembly GCA_049974825.1). Classification (GTDB taxonomy): domain Bacteria; phylum Pseudomonadota; class Gammaproteobacteria; order Halothiobacillales; family Halothiobacillaceae; genus JBKHDT01. The sequence goes on from JBNGDJ010000019.1 coordinate 28,691, forward strand.
AATCACTGCGTGTCACGAGGCGGAACTTGTCGGTCATCGTTGTTTCTCCGTTTCGGTTGTGTCGCCCGTTTCCTTTGCCGGGCTCGTGGAATCACTGTTGAGCGGTAAGGTCTGCGCGAATTCAGCGCCCCCAAGCCAGAGCATGGATGTCCTGCCGCGAAACGGCGCCAGTGCATCCAGAAAGGCCCAAGCATAACGCAAGCGGACCTCGCGGCGTGAAAAGGGTGGTGAATGCAGGTATTGGCCAGGCTCGCGACCTTGTACAGAGTTTCCTTAGTGCCCGCCGGTTTTCGAGAACAGGTTGATCACCAGCACACCGGCGATGATCAGTCCCATGCCGGCCAGACCGGCGGCGTCGATTTTCTGCCCGAAGATCATCCAACCGATCAGGGCGATGAGCACGATCCCCAGACCCGCCCAGATTGCGTAGGCAATGCCGACCGGAATCACGCGCAGGGTCAGTGCGAGAAAGTAGAACGCCACGGCATAACCGAGCACCACCCCAATTGACGGGACCAGCCGGGTGAAACCGTCACTGGCCTTGAGCGCCGAGGTGGCGGCCACTTCGGCAACGATTGCGATGACGAGAAACAGCCAGTGCTGCATTGAAAACTCCATTTGGGGTGCATCGCCGGGGCTGGCGCGCACCATCGTGGTTCGCAACGCTTTAGTCGAGTTCGGGCGAGAATTGTCTGCCGGTCGGCCGCGCGGCGCAAACCCGGCGGTCCACGCCAGGTTTTCTCCCCGGCTTTCGGTCGCAGTTGGGGGATCCGGGCGCATCAAGCAGGTTTCGCGCCATGAAAAAACGGCGAGCGATGGCGGACCCGACGGGCACGGGGTCCGCCCAAGGAAGGCCTGCACGAATGCAGAGCTTCGTGTGCAGGGCATGGATGCCCTGCCGCACAATGGCGCAAGCCATTAAATTGCGGAGCCCG
>JBNGDJ010000020.1:0-28933 GCA_049974825.1 Halothiobacillaceae bacterium
TGGCGACCGCCTCCGGAATGCGCTCGATCAGCCGGGGATCGAATGGCTTGGGAATCAGGTAGTCGCGCCCGAACTGCAATTCATCCAGTCCGTAGGCTGCCAGCACCGAAGCGGGTACCGGTTCCCGTGCCAGTGCTGCCAGCGCCTCGACCGTGGCGATGAGCATCTGCTCGTTCACTTCGCTGGCACGGCAGTCCAGCGCCCCGCGGAACAAGAAGGGGAAGCCCAGCACGTTGTTGACCTGGTTGGGGTAGTCGCTGCGGCCGGTGGCCATGATCACGTCCGAGCGGGTCGCCTGCGCCAGCGCCGGCTGGATTTCCGGGTCCGGGTTGGAGAGCGCGAACACGATCGGATTGGCCGCCATGCTCTTGAGCATGGCGGGGGTCAGCAGGTCCGGGCCGGACAGGCCAATAAACACATCGGCACCCAGGCAGGCGTCTTGGAGCGTGCGCAACCCGGTATCGATGGCAAAGGCCTGCTTGTACTCGTTCAGGTCGTCGCGGTCGTTGTGGATTACGCCCTTGCGGTCGATCAGTCGCAGGTTTTCGCGCTTCGCGCCCATGGCCAGCAGCAGGTTCATGGAGGCAATGCCCGCGGCACCGGCGCCGACGCAGACGATATTCACCGACGCCAGCTGCTTGCCGGCCAGTTGCAGCGCATTGATCAGGCCCGCGGCGACAATGACGGCCGTGCCGTGCTGGTCATCATGAAAGACGGGGATGTCCAGCGCTTCCTTCAGCGCCTTCTCGACCTCGAAGCACTTGGGCGCCGCGATGTCTTCCAGGTTGATTCCCCCGAAGGTTCCGCCGATTCGACGGACGGTGTCGACAAAGTCCGCGGCATCGGGCGCATCGACCTCAATGTCGAAGACGTCGATGTCCGCAAAGCGTTTGAACAGCACGCCCTTGCCTTCCATCACCGGTTTGCTGGCCAGCGGCCCAAGATTGCCCAGCCCAAGGATTGCCGAGCCGTCTGAAATGACCGCCACCAGATTGCCCTTGCCGGTGTAGCGATAGGCATTCTCGGCATCGGCGGCAATCTCGCGCACCGGTTCGGCCACGCCCGGCGAATAGGCCAGCGCCAGATCACGGGCGGTGGCGGTGGGCTTGCTGACATAGGTGCCGAGCTTCCCGGGCACCGGGTGCTCGTGGTAACTCAGGGCATCGGCCTTGAGCGTGGACTGGGCGGTGGCGGATTCTGCGGGCTGAGAGGGCATGAGCTTGCGGATTCGGTGTGGGAAAGGGCCGCCATGATACCGCGATTGACCGTGGAATGGGCCCCGGACAGCTTGCCCGAAGCCTGACGGCGCGTGCCGACTACCCGCAGGCGCCTGTTCAATGCCTGGGCTACGGAGGGGCAGAACATCCATGATTTTTTGAGGCTCCGGGCCCGACTCAATACCCCATTTCTTCCATTTTCTTGCGCAGTGACAGCGGGCGCATGTCCGTCCAGTTCTCTTCGATGTAGTTCAGGCACTCCTGCTTGTTGCCCTCGAAGCCGACCCATTGCCAGCCCAGAGGTGTCTCTCGGTCGGCGGGCCAAATCGAGTACATCTCTTCGTGATTGATGATCACGCCGTAACGCTGGTTGTCATCGTCATCATCCCAGGCGTCGATATAGACGAATGTGGGCCCGGAAACGGTCGGCAGGTCAGCAAAAAGGGGCTGGACTCGGTATCGAAAGCGTTGACTGTCAGCATCCCAGTTTGGTTCGGACAGGGTGACGATTGTCGTGGTCACCGCCCCTTGCTCATCGCTGATGGAGACCGCCGCGTTCGGCGGGTTGCCGGCAAACTCCTGCCACAGGTCTTCGGCGAACAGGGTGTTTTCGATCAGGCTGGTTTCGTATTCCGGCGTGACCGCCATCATCATGACCACGTCCAGCGGGGCGCGCAGGCTCAGCCAATGCCCGGAATCATCCCTGACAAAGGAGCCTTCTGCCGCACCCTGCATGAAGGTATGGCTTTCGTCGGAAGGCAGCAGGCCGCCTTCGTTGTCCAGGTAGATCAGCACCCGGTCCAGCGGACGAAAGTCCGCTGACTGGTCCATTTTCAGCCGCCAGATTGCTTCACCGTCCTGCTGCCGGGTCATCGACAGAACCTGGGCCGACTTCAGCAGCCATTCGCCATCGCTGCTGCGCACAGCCAGGCCGACGGAAGGCGGATGGTTTTCAAAGTAACGCGGCCAAGCCTGACTGAAAAACCGGTTCATGGTCTCGATGCCGGTATGCCGACCGGGTCGATCCTCGAACCAGGGGACCTCCGTCTCATGCGCACGGGTCCTGAGCTCAAAGACCTGAGCCTCATTTGTGGCGGTGAATTCTCCCTGCGCGGCCTCCAGCACGAACAGCCGGGTGTTTTCACTGCTCTGGCAGCCGGCAAGCCCGATCGCCAGGAAGAGCACGAGCAGCGCGCGCATCAGCGAGCGGGTTGGGAATACTGTTTTCAAGAGGAATTTTCCTTGGGAATCTCTGTTTTGCGCCGTGGTTTCCGGGCTTAACCGACATCTTCGTAAATATCTGCCAGCGAAAGTCTCAGGGTCAGTGATTCGCAGACCAGCGTCAGTTTGCCGTCCGGCTCAAACGCCTGGTGCTGCCAGGCGTCATCGGGATGGCGGCGGCTGTAGCATTCCATCTGGCGCTTGTCCTGAGAGACCAGCAGGTAATGACGCAGGGAGGGAAGCTGCCGATAGCCCAGCCACTTTTCGCGCCGGTCGATTGACTCGGTGGACTCCGACAGCACCTCCACGATCAGGCAGGGAGCCGACTTGTAGCGCGATTCCCTGTCGTCGGGATCGCAAACCAGCATCACGTCCGGGTAATAGAAAGCGTTGTGACTGGGCACATGCAGCAGCATGTCGCTGATAAACGCCCGACAGGCGCCACCCCGGCTGGCGGCACGCAGGTGGAAGGCGATATTCAGGGCGATGCGATTGTGTCGCTCGCTGGCACTGGCCATGGCATACACCTGACCGTCGACAAACTCATGCTTGACCTCGCTGGCAGGCTCTCCTTCCAGAAAAGTCTTCATCGTGATTTCGTCGACTGTGGCCAATGCCATGTCGCTCTCCTCGTTCCGCCGGCCGATCTGCCCAAAATTGACCCGCATTGCCTTCCCTGTCAAGGAAAGACGGCGGGATGCCATCAAAAACCTTCATGCAGCGAACGCCCTGGATTTGACCTGGCGACACAGGGTTACGAAAATTCGAGCAGATACAAATCATTTGGAAAGCGCATGTCACTCAACGCCCACTGGATGCAACGCGACCTGAAAGTGCTCTGGCACCCCTGCACCCAGATGAAGGACCACGAAACCTTGCCCGTCATCCCGGTCTCCCGCGGCGAGGGGGTCTGGTTGCATGATTTCGAGGGCAACCGCTACCTGGACGCGGTGAGCTCCTGGTGGGTGAATATATTTGGTCACGCCAACCCCTTCATCAATGACCGGATCAAGGCCCAGCTCGACCAGCTCGAACACGTGATCCTGGCCGGCTTTTCGCACCAGCCGGTGATTGAGCTCTCCGAGCGGCTGGTCGATATCACGCCCCCTGGACTGGACCGGGTTTTCTATGCCGACAACGGCTCGTCGGGGGTCGAGGTGGCCCTGAAAATGAGCTTTCACTACTGGCTCAACTGCGGGCGTCCGGAGAAGACGCGGTTCATCACCCTGGCCCACAGTTACCACGGCGAAACCCTGGGGGCGCTGGCGGTGGGCGATACCGGGCTGTACAAGGACACCTACCGTCCATTGCTTCTTGAGGCGCTTACCGCGCCCTCGCCGGACTGTCGACTGGCAGGCCCTGACGAGGATTGCTCGGCGGTGACCGCCCGGGCGCTCGATGGGATGCGTGCGCTGCTCGAACGGCACGCCGACGAGAGTTGCGCGGTGATCGTGGAGCCGCTGGTCCAGTGCGCCAGCGGCATGCGAATGCATTCCCCGGAATACCTTGCCGGGCTGCGGCGCCTTTGTGACGAGTTCGACGTCCACCTGATCGCGGACGAGATCGCGGTCGGTTTCGGGCGCACCGGGACGTTGTTCGCCTGCGAGCAGGCCGGCATCTCGCCGGATTTCATCTGTTTGTCCAAGGGGCTGACGGCAGGCTATCTGCCGTTGGCGGCGGTGCTTACACACCAGCGGGTATTTGATGCTTTTTACGATGACTACGAAAAGCTCAGTGCCTTCCTGCACTCGCATTCCTACACGGGCAACCCGCTGGCCTGTGCCGCGGCGCTGGCAACGCTCGACCTGTTCGAGTCCGATGACGTGATCGCCCGCAACCGGGAAACCGGCCGCAAGATGGATGCGCTGCTTGAGCCGCTGAAATCGCATCCGAGGGTCCGTCATGTCCGGCGCCAGGGCATGATCGCCGCGCTGGACCTGGTGGATGCCCGGGGCGAACCCTGGCCATGGCAGGAGCGGCGCGGGTTGCGGGGTTACCAAGCGGCGATGGACATGGGCGTCATGCTCAGGCCCCTTGGCAATACGCTGTACTGGATGCCGCCCTACGTGATCGATGACGAAGCGCTGGCTCTGCTGGGGCGTGCGACCGAGGCGGCGATCGAAGCGGCCACGCGGGACTGATCTGCCGATGCGCGTCCCCCGCCTGTATCTGGATGCCGACCTGACGGAGGGCGCCACGCTTGATCTGCCCCCCGACCGTTTCAATTATCTGCGCAATGTCCTGCGCCTGCGCCCCGAGGCGCCGGTTCGGGTTTTCGACGGGCGCGGGCGTGAGGCGGCGGCGGTCTTCCTGCCCGACCGGCGCGATGGCCGGCTGGCCGTGGGCGCGGTCGAGGACCGTGACCGGGAATCGCCCCTGAACGTGCATATTTTGCAGGGCATCTCCAAGGGTGAACGCATGGACCTGGTGGTTCAGAAGGCCGTGGAGCTGGGCGTGAAACGCATAACTCCGGTTCGGATGGCCCGCTCGGTGGTGGACCTCAAGGGTGATCGGGCACGGCGACGCCATGCCCGCTGGCGCGAGATTGCCATCAACGCCTGCGAGCAGTGTGGGCGCAACCACCTGCCGGTGATTGATCCGATCGCCGACCTGCCCGCGGCCCTCGAATCGGTCGATTCGGCGGCGCAACGCTGGGTGCTGCATACGGCCGAGTCCGACACGGGACAAGTGTCGGATGTGCGGCAGGCCTGTCTTGCAATCGGACCGGAGGGCGGGCTGACTGACGAGGAGGTGGCGCAGTGCGAGCAGGCCGGGTTCAGTGCCCTCTGGCTGGGTCCGCGCATTCTGAGGACCGAGACGGCCGCAATTGCCGCGCTGGCGATCATGCAGGCCCGTTTCGGGGACATGTAGGGGGGCGGCCCGCGTCAGGCGCGTCTAGGGAATCTCTGCACAAAGCCATCCTTGGCTTTGTGGGCTTGCGCCAGCTACGCGTTCAGATACGCCCGGGCCGATACATGCTCGGCCCGGGCTCGGCAATTCAATGGCTTACGCCATTGTGCGGCAGGGCATCCATGCCCCAATCGGGAATCTGAAGCATTCGTGCAGACCTTCCCTAGGGAATCTCTGCACGAATGCAGAGTTTCCCTAGTGGCTGGTTACGGCTCCGTCGCCGATTAGTATTTCCAGGTCCCAGGCATCGGGGGTGATGGTCGTCTCAAGCCCGGTTTCGACTTCGTCGGGCAGCTCGTGAAAGAAGTCCAGCCCCGTCTGCCGCTCGATTTCCCGAATGGATGTCAGGAACGCAAACGGATCGGCGTCCCGCCCTGCGCTCTGCGGCATCAGGAACGCCAAGGCGACGGGCTGGTTGCCTGCTTCCCGAATGAAGATCTTGTAGAAGGCATCGGGCTCGGCGATCCGGGCAAGGCCCGGCAGATGTCGAATCCGCTCTCGGTCGAATACCGGCCCGGTGATTACCCAGAAGGGCGCATGCCGTTCTGCCAGGGGGCCGGCAGCCAGGGCTTCCAGCGCGCGCCAGGGGCCCTGGTTCAGGTCCGGGCGCTGCGGGCTCACGTTGGTCATCAGGAAGGTCTGCCCCTGAGCGCGCGGCCCGTGGCGGCTGGCGATCAGATGGTTGGGCGCCAGATGGCCGCGATCGTGACCGGAGCCGCTGTACTGCTCATGGTCGACACAGGCGATGACGGTAATGCAGCGCAGGCTGCGCCAGTCCGCCTGAAATCGGCCCGGCCGGGGGCCGCCTCGTGACTGCGCAGGCTCGGGCAGTACCTGGTAACTCACCCACAGCGGATTGCCCAGCCACTCGGAATAGCCAACCATGAAGTGGTCGTTGCGCAGGACGCGCGTGAGCCGGATGGCCTCGGTCTTCTGTGCCGGCAGCCCCATGTAAATCATGGCCGGCTGCGCGATCCGGGTCTCCAGCAGGTACCAGCCCCCGGCGATGAGCAGGACGATCATGGCAACAATGGGGTGGTGGCGGATCAGCCTCGCCAGGCCGCGAATCATCCGCCAAGGGTAGAAGGCGGCAGCCCGGCGGGACCGTCGATTCCTGCGCGGGTACCTTCGGCGCATGTTCAGGCGATCAGCATCTCGGGCAGCGCAGGGCCGGTACCAGTCAGTACTGCCACGGGGAGAAGCCTGATGTGATGGGGTACCGCCGGTCGCGACCGAAGGCACGGGCACTGATTCGGACGCCCGGCGCGGCCTGGCGCCGCTTGTATTCGTTGCGCAGGATCATCCGAACGACCCGACGGACTGTTTCCTCGTCGAAGCCGGCCTCGACGATCCCGGCAATGGGGCGGTCGTGCTCCACGAACAATTCCAGGATGGCGTCCAGCTCCGGGTACGGAGGCAGCGAATCGGAATCGCGCTGATCGGCCCGCAGTTCCGCCGAGGGTTCCCGGGTGATGACCCGCTCGGGAATCACCGCGCTGCCTGCAAGCGCGTTGCGGTGTTTGGCCAGCGCGTAGACCTGGGTCTTGGGCACGTCCTTGATCGGGGCAAAGCCCCCGGCCATGTCGCCGTAGAGCGTGGCGTAGCCGACGGCCAGCTCGGACTTGTTGCCGGTGGCCAGCAGGATCTTGCCGAACTTGTTCGACAGGGCCATGAGCAGTACCCCGCGGATCCGCGCCTGAAGGTTCTCCTCCGTGGCGTCGACCTCGGTGCCTGCGAACAGAGGATTGAGCAAGGATTCGAATGCAGCAAATGCCGGTTCGATGGGCAGGGTTTGTATGCGTACCCCAAGGCGTTCGGCCTCGAGTTCGGCGTCTTCCAGGCTCATTTGCGAGGTGTAGCGCGAGGGCATGCGTACCGCCAGGACATTTTCGGCGCCCAGCGCGTCGACCGCGAGGGCCAGGACCAAGGCCGAGTCGATTCCCCCGGACAGTCCGAGCACCGCACCCGAAAAGCCGTTCTTGGCCGCGTAGTCGCGGATGCCCGTGGTCAGCGCCTCGTAGACCGCCGCGGTGCCCTCGCGCCAGCTGGAACTCTCGCTGCTGGCGGCAATACGCCCTTGTGCATCGACGTCGATCCAGCCGATCTGTTCGCTGAAGTCCGCCAGCCTGAGCCGGACGCCGCCCGGTTCGTGTACGAAAGAGCAGCCGTCAAAGACCAGCTCGTCCTGTCCGCCCACCAGGTTGACATAGACGACCGGCAGGCCGGTTTCCCGGACGCGGTCGGCCACCACGGCCACCCGCTCGTCGGGCTTGTCGCGATGGTAGGGCGAGGCATTGAGGTTGAGCAGGATGCGCGCCCCGGCTGAGCGGGCGATCCGGGCGGCTTCGGGCGTCCAGATGTCCTCGCAGATCGTGATCCCGAGCGGAACGCCGCGCAGATGGGCGACTACCGCGCCATCTCCGGCAGTGAAGTAGCGTTTCTCGTCGAAGACGCCGTAGTTTGGCAGTTGCTGCTTGCGGTACCGGGCGCGCACGCGGCCGTTCTCGATCAGGATGGCGCTGTTGAACAGGCCAGCGGGCAGTTTTTCGGGTGCGCCAACAAGGACGGCGACATCCGGCAGGGCCTCGGCAATATGCCGAATGGCCCGGTCGCAGCCTTCAAGAAAGTCCTCGCGCAGCAGCAGGTCTTCGGGGGGGTAGCCGGTCAGGGTCAGTTCGGGAAAGACAACCAGGTTGGCCCCGAGCTCGTCCCGTGCACGCCGCGCCTGTTCGATGACCCGCTCGGCATTGCGTCGGCAGTCGCCAACGTGGATGTTGACCTGCGCCAGGGCGATCCGCAGACCGTTGCTCATCGATCGCCGTCCAGAATGGCCCGCATGCGCTCTCCCATCTCGGCAGGCGAGCGCACCGTGTGGACACCGGCGGCTTCCAGGGCCGAATACTTTTCTTCCGCGGTGCCCTGGCCGCCGGCGATAATGGCCCCGGCATGGCCCATGCGCTTGCCCGCAGGAGCGGTTGCCCCGGCAATGTAGCCGACCACCGGCTTGGTGACCTGTTCGCGGATGTACTCGGCGGCAGCCTGCTCGGCATGGCCCCCGATCTCGCCCACCAGGATCATGCCGTCGGTATCGGGGTCGGCCTCGAACAGGGCCAGGCAGTCGACGAAATCCATGCCGTGGATCGGGTCGCCACCGATGCCCACGCAGCTGCTCTGGCCGAGTCCGGCGCGGGTGGTCTGGTGCACGGCCTCGTAGGTCAGGGTGCCGGAGCGCGAGACGATCCCGATGCGCCCTGGCTGGTGGATGTGTCCGGGCATGATGCCGATCTTGCACTCGCCCGGCGTGATCAGCCCGGGACAGTTGGGGCCGACAAGTCGCGCATCGGGGTAGTCGCTGTCCAGGACGGCCTTGACGCGGGCCATGTCGAGCACCGGGATGCCCTCGGTAATGCAGGCGATTACCCGGATGCCGGCATCGGCAGCCTCAAGAATGGCATCGGCCGCAAACGGGGCCGGGACGTAGATCATGGTGGCCTCCGCCCCGGTCTCGTCCACGGCGGCCTGCACCGTATCGAAAACGGGCAGGCCCAGGTGGGTCTGGCCGCCCTTGCCGGGCGTGACGCCGCCAACCATCCGCGTGCCGTAGGCAAGGGCCTGTTCGGAGTGGAAGGTTCCCTGCTTGCCGGTAAAGCCCTGGCAGATGACTCGGGTGTGCTTGTCGATCAGGATGCTCATCGTGGTTCCGTTCGCGTTCAGGGGCGACCGGCGCGGGCGACGGCCTCGCGTGCGGCCAGGGCCAGATCGGTCTGGGGCAGGAGGTTGAGGCCGGAGGCGGCCAGCATCTCGCGGCCGCGTTCGGCATTGGTGCCTTCCAGTCTGACCACGGTCGGGACACTCAACTGCACCTCCCGGGCCGCCTCGATAATGCCCTCGGCAATCAGGTCGCAGCGGACGATTCCGCCGAAGATGTTCACCAGGATCGCCGCCACCTTGTCGTCGGAGAGGATCAGCTTGAAGGCTTCGGCCACCTTGGCCGCGGTGGTGCCGCCGCCGACATCAAGAAAATTGGCGGGCGCGCGGCCTTCAAGCTTGATCAGGTCCATGGTGGCCATGGCGAGCCCTGCGCCATTGACCATGCAGGCGATGTTGCCGTCGAGCGAAACATAGTTCAGGCCGTGCTCCGCGGCAGCCCGTTCCCGCTCGTCTTCCTGGGCGGGGTCACGCAGTGCCTGCATGGCACCTTGTCGGTAGGCGGCATTGTCGTCCAGGGCCAGCTTGGCATCCAGCGCGACCAGGCGACCCTCGTCCGTGACGACCAGGGGATTGATTTCCACCAGGGCCGCGTCCCGATCGACAAACAGGCGATATAAAGCGGTCAGCAGCTTGACGAACTGGCCCACCAGTGCGGCTTCCAGGCCCAGCTGGAATCCCAGGGCCCGGGCCTGGTAGGGCATCAGTCCGGTGGCCGGGTGAATCTCGATTCGAAACAGCTTTTCGGGGCTTTGCTCGGCGACTTGCTCAATCTCCATGCCCCCCTCGGTGGAGGCCATGACAGCGACCCGTTCGTTCTGCCGGTCAACGGTGATCGCCAGGTAGAGTTCGCGGGCGATGGCGGTGGCACCTTCAACCAGCACGGCCTGGACCGGCAGGCCCTGCGGGCCGGTCTGATGGGTGACCAGTCGGCTGCCCAGCAACGCGTGAATGGCCTCGATGGTTGCCGCATCATCTTCGACCAGGCGAACCCCGCCGGCCTTGCCGCGTGCGCCGGAGTGAACCTGGGCCTTGACCACCCGTTTTGGCCCCGCCACCTGCTGCAGGACGCGTTGCAGGCTGTCGTTGTTGAGTATCTCTGCGGTCACCAGAGCGGAAGGGGGGACGGGGATGCCGACTTCGGCAAAAAGTGTCTTGGCTTGATGTTCGTGAAGGTTCATCAGATTCTGCAAATGGTGGAATCGGGCGCGGTCTTCAGCGTGTACTATAACCGCAGCGTAGCATTTCATTTTCGCCGAAGGGCGCACTGTTTTCCAGACACGGGCCCGAATCGCCCGGTTGTTGAGTGGAAATGGCCAGACAGCCGCCAGCCTGGCTGCCGTGCGCTGAGGACTTTGCAATCTTCTTCGTCGAGTTGGCGCACAATGCCATTCTTGGTGTTTGTGCGGCAAGGCAGGGGTGGAGAAGCCCTGGTCGATGCCCTGCGCGAGAAGGTCTGCATTCGTGCAGAGATTCCCTTTGAAGCCCCTGGAGGTTCTTGAGGTAGATGCCGAAGGTCATGGTCTCTCTGTTCTCTGCCAGCAATTTTGCGGGTTTGTCGCCATGGGATGTGCTGGTCCGGGTGATCTCCGGCCTTCTGTGCCTGGTGATGCTGAGCTTTGCGGGGTCGACTTCGGCTGCGGCACTGGGCGAGGTGACGCTTCAGCTCAAGTGGCAGCACCAGGCCCAGTTCGCTGGCTACTATGTCGCGCTGGAAAAAGGCTTTTTCGAGGAGGAAGGGCTGTCCGTGCGGCTGCGCCCGCGCGATTTTTCGCGCAGTCCCCTGCGCCAGGTGCTGGCCGGCGAAGCCGAATACGGCGTGGGTGATGCGGCCATCCTGCCGCACGTTGGCAGGGAAGATGGCCTGCACATTGTCGCACCGATATTCCAGCATTCGCCCAACGTGCTGGTCACTCGGGCCGGGGCAGGCATCCGCAGCCCGGCCGACCTGGTCGGCAAGCGGGTGGCTTTCTACGAGTTCGACTCCGATGGGTTTCCTGTCCTGTCCATGCTGGCCGAGTATGGTGTGCTGGACGACGGACTGGTGCGCATGCCGTATGGACATGACCTGGATGCGCTGATTCGCGGCGAGGTGGACGCCGCGCCGGCCTACGGAAGCAACGAGCTGGTTCAGGCCGCCCGGGCGGGCTTTGAAACTCATGCCCTGCGGCCGGCCAGTTTCGGGGTTGATCTTTACGGGGACATGCTGTTTACCACGATGCGCGAGCAGCGCGCCAACCCAAAGAGGGTGGCTGCCATGCGTCGCGCGGTTCTCAAGGGCTGGGATTATGCGCTGACTCACCCGGAGGAGATCGCGCGCCTGATACACGAAAAATACCGTCCCGATCGGGACGTGGCCTCCCTGCTGGCCGAGGTCGAGGCACTGCGTCCCTATGTTGACCGGGAACGCATCCCGCTGGGCACGCTGGACCGTGGGCGAATCGAGTACATGAACCGGCTGTTTGCGCGGCACGGCCTGGCTGCACCCGGGCAGGCCTTTTCGGAGCAGGTGGACCGCGCCTCGGGCGGTCGCCTGGAGCTGACCGCCGAGGAGCGCCGCTTCCTGGAGGAGCATCCGGTGATCCGGGTGGCGATTGACAACTACTGGGAGCCGATTGAGTTCGTCGACGAGCAGGGCAACTACGCGGGCATGGCGGCAGACTACATGGCGCTGCTGTCGGAAAAGCTCGGGGTGACTTTTGTCGTGAGCAAGGGGGTGTCCTGGAGTGATGCCAGCGACATGCTGCGGCGGCGGGAGCTGGACATGTTCAGCTGCGCGGCGCGCACACCCGAGCGGGAGCGCTATGCGATGTTCACCGCGCCTTACATCCGGTCGCCCATGGTGGTCGTGACCCGGGACGACCAGCCGTTCATTCCCGACCTGGACGAGCTGGCCGGTCTGCGGGTCGGCACGCCGGATGGTTACGCGTCGGAAGAATACATGGCGCTTCACCACCCCTCGGTGCCGCTGGTGACGGTGGAGTCCGTACGCGAAGGGCTTCGGGCCGTTGCCGCCGGTGAGCTGGATGCCTTTATCGACAACCTTGCTGTCGTGTCCCATCACATCGAGCGTGAGGGCCTGGGCAGCCTCAAGATCTCCGGTCAGACACAGCTGAGCTTCGACCTGGCCATGGGGGTCCGGAGCGACTGGCCGATGCTCCGGAACATTCTTCAGAAAGCCCTGGACTCGATCAGCGACGAGCAGCGCACCGAGATATTCAATCGCTGGGTCAGGATCAATTACGAGCGGCAGATCGACTACCAGGCCCTGCTTCCCTGGGTCTTCGGCGGCCTGGTCATGTTTTTGCTGACGCTGGCCTACAGTCTGCGCCTGCGGGGGCTCAATCGCCAGGTCGGTACAATCAATCGGGAACTGGTTGCGCAGCGGCAGGCCCTGCATGAGAAGAACGAGCAGCTGCGCCGGCTTTCACACACCGATCAGCTCACCGGTCTGTTCAACCGCCGCTCGCTCGATCAGGCGCTGGCGCGGGAAGTGGCCGATGCCGGCCGCAAGGAAGGCGCATTCTCCATCGTCCTGTTCGACCTCGATGAATTCAAGCAGGTCAACGACCTGTACGGCCACCAGGCCGGGGATGAGGTGCTGGTCGAATGTGGACGGCGCGTGTCGGGCCTGCTGGGGCCGGGGCAGGTGCTTGGCCGCTGGGGAGGAGAGGAGTTCATGGTCCTGTGTCCGGGCATGGACAGTGCAGTGGCCTTCGACTGGGCCGAAAGACTTCGGTGGTTGATAGCTGCCGAGGCCTTCCCGGGGCAGATTGCGCAAACGGTCAGTGTCGGAGTGGCCGGTTACGCCGCGGGACTGTCGGTGGATGACCTGATTCGCCGTGCGGATGCTGCGCTCTACCAGGCCAAGGAGCAGGGGCGAAATCGCGTGGTGTCCGCGGACTGAACGAGCGATCCGGCCACCAGGCACGGACAAGGCGTCGTTTGCCGGGTGGTCGGTTGCCGCCTTGCTGCCGGTTTGACGTCGCCCCGCGGCACCAACAAAAAAACCCGGCTCAAGCCGGGTTTGTGCGCCTTGAGCCGGGCGGGTCGCCCGGCACAGACAGACCGATCAGTTGACCTTCTGGTCCAGTTCGCCGGAGGCGTAGCGCTTGTACATGTCTTCCAGGGAGATCGGCTTGATCTTGCTGGCGTGGCCGGCACAGCCGAACGCCTCGAAGCGCGCCTTGCAGATTTCCTTCATGGCTTCGGTAGAGGCCTTCAGGAACTTGCGCGGATCGAAGTTGGACGGGTTGTCGTGCAGGTGCTTGCGCACAGCGCCGGTGGAAGCCATGCGCAGGTCGGTATCGATGTTGACCTTGCGGACGCCGTGCTTGATGCCTTCGACGATTTCCTCAACCGGCACACCGTAGGTCTGCCCCATGTCGCCGCCGTAGTTGTTGATGATTTCCAGCCACTCTTCCGGTACGGAGGAGGAGCCGTGCATGACCAGGTGCACGCCCGGGATGCGCTCGTGGATTTCCTTGACGCGGTCAATCCGGAGCACCTTGCCAGTCGGCTTCTGGGTGAACTTGTAGGCGCCGTGGGAGGTGCCGATGGCAATGGCCAGGGCGTCGACGTTGGTCTTCTTCACGAAGTCGGCTGCCTCGTCCGGATCGGTCAGCAGCTTGTCCATGTCGAGCTTGTCGTCGGAACCGTGGCCGTCTTCCTCGCCCATCATGCCGGTTTCCAGCGAGCCGAGGCAGCCCAGTTCGCCTTCAACGGAAACACCACCGGCGTGGGCCATTTCGGCCACCTGCGCGGTCACGTCCACGTTGTACTCGTAGGTGGACGGGGTCTTCATGTCGGGCATCAGGGAGCCGTCCATCATGACGGAGCTGAAGCCAGACTGGATGGCGCGCAGGCAGACGCCCGGATCCGCGCCGTGGTCCTGGTGCATGACCACCGGGATGTGCGGGTAGGCCTCGTTGGCCGCAGAGATCAGGTGGCGCAGGAAGGGCTCGCCCGCGTACTTGCGCGCCCCGGCGGAACCCTGAAGGATTACCGGGCTGTCGCACTCGTCCGCCGCCTGCATGATGGCGTGAACCTGCTCCATGTTGTTGACGTTGAACGCCGGCATGCCGAAGCTGTGCTCGGCCGCGTAGTCCATAAGCTGGCGAAGAGATACAAGCGCCATGGTCTAGTCTCCTGTTTTTGCGGATTGCTGAAAAAGGTCGTCCCGCCTGGGCGGGGCCGCGACCGGTGCGATGCCGGTCGCCTGAAAACCTCGGAATTTCCCGAGTGTACTGGAAAACCTGTGAAAAGGAACCTTGCCCGCCTGGGGAATCCCTGCATGATTGCAGAGGTTCCCTGGATGCGTTTACTCGGCCGAGAGCACGCCTCCGACCCGCAGGATTTTCATTGCGTTGGTGCCGCCCATCTGGCCCATCAGGTCCCCCTTGGTGATGATCACCAGGTCCCCGTCCTCAAGCAGCCCGCGGGCGACGAGCTCCCCGGTGGCCATCCGGTTTACCTCGGCGTGGTCCCTGGTTTCGCTGGTGAAGGCGAGAGCCTCCACGCCGCGGTACAGGGCCATGCGCCGGGCCGACTCGCCGTTGCCTGTCAGGCCATAGATGGGGATGCGTGTGTTGACGCGGGACATCCACAGTGCCGTGGCCCCCGATTCGGTCAGGGCGATGATGGCCTTGACCGGGAGGTGGTTGGCCGCGTAGATGGCTGTCATGGCGATGGCCTGATCCACGCGCTCGAAGGGGATGTCCAGCGGCGCTTCCTCGCGGATATCGCGCACCTGGTTTTCCGCCCGGGCGCAGATGCGGGCCATGGTCTCCACCACTTTGACCGGGTGCTTTCCGGCGGCCGTTTCCCCCGAGAGCATTACCGCGTCCGTGCCATCGATGACGGCATTGGCGACGTCAAAGACCTCCGCGCGCGTCGGGATTGGGTTGGTGATCATCGTTTCCATCATCTGGGTGGCGGTGATCACCGGAACGCTCATGTCCCGGGCAATGCGGATGAACTTCTTCTGAACCGCGGGCAGTTCAGCGTCGCCGATCTCCACGCCCAGATCGCCGCGGGCGATCATGATGGCATCGGAAGCCTCGACGATCTCGTGGATGTACTCGACTGCCTCGGCCCTTTCGATCTTCGCGACGATGGCTGCACGACTGCCTTCGGCCTGAAGCAGTCGACGGGCCTCGTGGATGTCGTGCGCGGAGCGGGGGAAGGATACGGCCACGTAATCCACGCCGATTGTCGTGGCGGTGCGAATGTCCTCGCGATCCTTTTCGGTGATGGCCGGGGCGGACAGGCCGCCACCCTGGCGGTTGATGCCCTTGTTGTTGGACAGTTCGCCGCCGACGACCACCGTGCAGCGTACCTGCTGTCCCACGACTTCGCGCACCCGGAGCACCACCCGCCCGTCATCGAGCAGGAGGATGTCGTCCGGGCGGCTGTCGGTCACCAGCGCCTTGTAGGTAATCCCCACGCGGCTGGCATCGCCCTCGTCCCGGCCCAGCTCGGCGTCCAGGACGAATTCCGCCCCTTCTTCGAGCTGCACCTTGCCTTCCCTGAACCGGTCGATGCGAATCTTCGGCCCCTGGAGATCACCGAGGATTGCGACATGCCTCCCTTGCTCGGAAGCGGCCTTGCGAATGGCCTCGGCCCGCTGGCGATGATCATCGGCACTGCCGTGTGAAAAGTTCAGCCGGACCACGTCGACCCCGGCACGGACCAGGCCCTCGATGACGCCGGGCTGATCCGTGGACGGGCCAAGCGTGGCCACGATCTTCGTTCTGCGTTTCAAGTCATTGCTCCCGCAAATGATGGGAAGGCCCGGGCCTTGGCCCGGGCAGGCTGTCGGATGGTCCGTTCAGGCCTTGGCACGGGATTCGAGCATGGCCACGGCCGGCAGGGTCTTGCCTTCCAGGTACTCGAGGAAAGCGCCGCCAGCGGTGGAGATGTAGCTGACCTGGTCGTAGATGTCGTACTTCTGGATGGCGGCGATGGTGTCACCACCCCCGGCCAGGGTAAAGGCATTGGTGGATGCGATCGATTCGGCGATCTTCTTGGTGCCTTCGCCGAACTGGTCGAACTCGAATACACCAACAGGGCCGTTCCAGACGACGGTGCCGGCCTTCATGATGATGTCGGCCAGCTCCTGAGCGCTTTTCTCGCCGATATCGAAGATCATGTCGTCCTCGGCCACGGCGTCGGCATCCTTGTGTTCTGCCGGCTCGTTGGCGTCGAACTTCTTGCCGGTGACCACGTCGACCGCGATCGGGATGGAAGCGCCCCGGGCGTTCATCTTTTCCATCAGGCTCTGGGCGGTGGGAACCAGGTCATTCTCGCAGAGCGACTTGCCCACCGGCTTGCCGGCCGCCTTGAGGAAGGTGTTGGCAATGCCGCCGCCGACCACGAGCTGATCGACCTTCTCGGACAGTGCTTCCAGAACCGTGAGCTTGGTGGATACCTTGGAGCCGCCGACGATGGCGACCATCGGGCGGGCCGGGTTGGCGAGGGCTTTCTCCAGGGCGTCAAGCTCCTCGGCCAGCAGGAGGCCGGCACAGGCGACAGGCGCATGCACGCCCACGCCGTGCGTGGAGGCCTGGGCGCGGTGCGCGGTGCCGAAGGCGTCCATCACGAAGACATCGCAGAGCGCGGCGTACTGCTTGGCAAGTGTCTCGTCGTCTTTCTTTTCGCCCTTGTTGAAGCGCACGTTCTCCAGCATGACGACCTCGCCCTCGGCAATGTCGAACCCGCCTTCAAGGTAGTCACGAATCAGGCGGACTTCCTTGCCGAGCTTGCCGGAAAGGTCTGCGGCGACCGGCGCCAGCGAGTTTTCTTCGCTGAACTCGCCTTCGTCCGGACGACCGAGGTGGGAGGTCACCATGACCTTCGCCCCGGCGTCCATGCAGTGCTTGATGGTTGCCATTGAGGCGGTGATTCGCGCATCGGAGGTGACCTTGCCCTCACGAACCGGGACGTTCAGGTCAGCGCGGATCAGCACGCGCTTGCCGGCGAGGTCGAGATCGGTCAGCTTGATGAAGGACATGATGATGCTCCTGAAGGAAAGGTTGGCTTGTCGTAACGATTGGCCAAGTCCGCCGTGACGGACTTGGCGAATCGCTCGGCCGGGCAGGGGCCGAATGGCAGGGAAGGCGCGAATCGCAGGATTCGCGCCTTCCCGGGCTGACATCAGTTGGTTGCGACGTGCTCCGCGAAGCGCAGCATGTTGCAGGTGTAGCCGTACTCGTTGTCGTACCAGGCCACGACCTTGACGAAGGTGTCGTCCAGCGCGATGCCGGCACCCGCGTCGAAGATGGACGAGAAGCCCACGCCGCGGAAGTCGGTGGAGACGACTTTCTCATCGGTATAGGCCAGTGTCTTGCTGATCTCGCCGGTCTCGGAGGCCTTCTTCATGGCCGCGCAGATGTCATCGTAGCTGGCCGGCTTGTCCAGCTCGGCAGTCAGGTCGACGACGGAGACGTCCGAGGTCGGCACCCGGAACGCCATGCCGGTCAGCTTGCCGTTGAGCTCGGGCAGCACCTTGCCGACCGCCTTGGCCGCGCCGGTGGAGGAGGGGATGATGTTCTCCAGGATGCCCCGGCCGCCGCGCCAGTCCTTCATGGACGGCCCGTCAACGGTTTTCTGGGTGGCGGTGGCCGCGTGCACGGTGCTCATCAGGCCGCGCTTGATGCCCCAGTTGTCGTGCAGGACCTTGGCGATGGGTGCCAGGCAGTTGGTGGTGCAGGAGGCCGCGGAGACGATCTGCTGACCGGTGTAGGCGTCCTGGTTCACACCGTAGACGAACATCGGGGTGCCGTCCTTGGAGGGGGCGGACATGACGACCTTCTTGGCGCCGGCCTCGATGTGCTTCTGGCAGGTTTCCTCGGTCAGGAAGAAGCCGGTGCACTCCAGTACCAGGTCGACATTGACCTCGTTCCACTTCAGATTGGCCGGATCACGCTCGGCGGTCAGGCGGATGGTCTTGCCGTCCACCACGAGATTGTTTCCGTCGACCGAAACGTCACCGCCGAAGCGGCCATGCACGGAGTCGAACTTGAGCATGTAGGCAAGGTAGTCGGCCTCGAGCAGGTCGTTGATTGCCACGACTTCGAGGTTCGGGAATTCCTTGCTGATGGCCCGGAAGGCCATGCGGCCGATGCGGCCGAAACCATTGATTGCAACACGGATTGCCATGTGTCTCTCCTGGTTGATGTTGTTGTTTGTGCGGATCGGCGGCTCCGCCAGTCCGACTGGTGGAGCCGCGGGCGATCAGAACAGGGCGTTGGCCTTCTCGACGACGTTTTCGACGGTGAAGCCGAACTCGACGAACAGGTCCTTGGCCGGCGCGGATTCGCCGAAGGTGTCGATGCCGACCACGGCACCGTTCAGGCCTACGTATTTCGCCCAGTAACCGGTCACGCCGGCCTCGACCGCCAGGCGGCGGGTGCAGGCGGCAGGCAGCACGGACTCGCGGTAGGCGGCATCCTGGGCATCGAAGGCCTCGCAGCAGGGCATGGAGACCACGCGGATCTTCTTCCCTGAAGCGGTCAGTTCCTCGGCCGCGCCGGTGGCCAGGGCGACTTCGGAGCCCGTGGCGATGAGAATCAGGTCCGGGGTGCCGTCGCAGTCACGCAGGATGTAGCCGCCCTTCTCGATTGCGGCGATCTGGTCGTCGCTGCGCTCCTGGTGCGGCAGGCCCTGGCGCGAGAAGATCAGCGAGGTGGGCTCGTGGCGACGCTTGATGGCCACCTTCCAGGCGACTGCCGACTCGACCGCGTCACAGGGGCGCCAGGTTTGCATGCGGGGGATCATGCGCAGGGTAGCGACCTGCTCGACCGGCTGGTGTGTCGGCCCGTCCTCGCCCAGGCCGATGGAATCGTGGGTGTACACGAAGATCGAGCCAATGCGCATCAGAGCCGCCATGCGCAGGGCATTGCGGGCGTACTCTGAGAACATGAGGAAGGTGCCGGCGAAGGGCACGAAGCCGCCGTGCAGGACCATGCCGTTCATGATGGCGCTCATGCCGAACTCGCGCACACCGTAATGAATGTAGTTCGCGTCCGACTCGGTGTTGGTCAGCGAGACACAGCCTTTCCAGGTGGTCAGGTTGGAGGGCGCCAGGTCAGCCGAGCCGCCGACCAGCTCCGGCATCATGCCCGCCAGCGCGGTGATTGCATTCTGGGAGGCCTTGCGGCTGGCGATGGACTCGCCCTTGGCGGCAACTTCCTTGATGAATGCATCCATGCCTGCTTCGAAGTTCTCCGGCAGTTCGCCGGCCAGGCGACGCTTGAGCTCGGCCGCCTCGGCCGGGAATTCCTTGGCGTAGGCTTCGAAACGGGCATTCCACTCGGCCTCGGCCTGGGCGCCTTTCTCGCGCGCGTCCCAGCCTGAGTAGATCTCGTCGGGAATCTCGAACGGGGCGTGGGTCCAGCCCAGGTTTTCCCGGGTGGCCTTGATTTCGTCATCACCCAGCGGGGCGCCGTGACAGTCGTGCGTGCCGCAGAGGTTGGGGGCGCCGAAGCCGATGACGGTGCGGGTGCAGATCAGGGTGGGCTTGTCGTTGACGGCGCGCGCGTCGCGAATCGCTGCCTCGATGGCTTCGGGGTCATGACCGTCGACGTCACGGATGACGTGCCAGCCATAGGATTCGAAACGCTTGGGCGTGTCGTCGGTGAACCATCCCTCGACATGACCGTCAATGGAAATACCGTTGTCGTCCCAGAAGGCGACCAGCTTGCCCAGCCCCAGGGTGCCGGCAAGAGAGCAGGCCTCGTGGGAGATGCCTTCCATCAGGCAGCCGTCGCCCAGAAATACGTAGGTGTAATGATCGACGATCTTGTGACCGGGCTTGTTGAACTGGCCGGCCAGCATCTTCTCGGCGATGGCCATGCCGACGGCATTGGTAATGCCCTGGCCAAGCGGGCCGGTCGTGGTTTCCACGCCTGCGGTGTAGCCGTATTCGGGATGCCCCGGGGTTTTTGAGTGCAGCTGACGGAAGTTCTTGAGCTCGTCCATCGGCAGCTCGTAGCCGGTCAGGTGCAGCAGGGAGTAAATCAGCATTGAACCGTGTCCATTGGAGAGGACGAAGCGGTCCCGGTTGGCCCAGTCGGGGTTCTGCGGGTTGTGCTGCAGGAAATCGCACCACAGGACCTGGGCAATGTCGGCCATGCCCATCGGGGCGCCGGGGTGGCCCGACTTGGCCTTCTGTACCGCGTCCATGCTCAGCGCACGAATCGCATTGGCGAGCTCTCTTCGCGTCGACATACAACTTCTCCGGTTCTTATCTTTCAGGGAATGTGAATCGGTTCGCGACGGGCAGGGGAAGGCCCTGCGCATCGCCGGCGCCGGGGCATCCGCGCTGCGACCCGAGCGCAAAATTGACTGGCATTTTCACCGCAAACGCCTGAATTAGCAACCAAGGCCCCCGGACAGCACGGCCGTGCCCGACAGGGGTGGTGGCTGTGGCGTTCAGACTGCGTCGCGCCACTTGATCGAGCAGCCCATGCTGGGGATCTGCTCCTGCGGGCCCCGGCCGCTGCGGGCCACCTCGACCATGGCCTCGAACAGGTCGCGTCGTGCACCCTCGACCGGCTCCTTGCGGCTTTCGTCGAGCCGGCCGCGGTATTGCAGTTTCAGGTCGGCGTTGTAGCCAAAGAAATCGGGTGTGCAGACGGCACCGAAGGCCTTGGCTACTGCCTGTGTCTCGTCCAGAAGATAGGGGAAGGGGAAATCCTTCTCCCGCGCAATGGCCTGCATGTTTTCGAAGCTGTCTTCCGGATAGTCGGTCGGATCGTTGGCCATGATGGCCACCGAGCCGATGCCGTGTGCCTTCAGTTCGCGGGTGTCACGGATGATTCGATCCAGGACCGACTTGACATAGGGGCAGTGGTTGCAGATGAACATGACCAGCAGTCCATTGGGCCCCCTGGCATCCTGCAGTGTCCATTCCTGCCCGTCGACGCCGGGCAGCCGAAAATCGGGAGCCGGGCGACCGAAGTCGCAGACCGGGGTTTCTGTCCTGACCATGATGTTCAGTTCCTCCTGGTTGTCGGGGCGATCTTCCGCCTATCTTCTGAAGGGGCGGTGCCCCTGATTCTGTCGGGGATGCCCAAAACGAATGCGGCTGTTAGACTTGCGCCTTCCCCTGTTTCCTGTCAACCACGCATGGTGCCTGAGCAGATGAGCCAGAACTACGTTTTTACCTCGGAGTCCGTTTCCGAGGGTCACCCGGACAAGATCGCCGACCAGATTTCTGATGCGGTGCTCGATGCCATCCTGGCAGAGGACCCCAGTGCCCGCGTTGCCTGCGAGACCCTGGTGAAGACAGGGTTCGTGATGCTCGCGGGTGAGGTCACCACGTCTGCCTGGGTGGATGTGGACGAGCTGGTGCGGCAGGTGATCGTCGATATCGGCTACGACAGCTCCGATATCGGTTTCGACGGACACACCTGCGGCGTGCTCAACGCGATTGGCAAGCAGTCTTCCGATATCGCCCAAGGTGTCGACCGGATGGTGGCCGAGGAGCAGGGCGCGGGGGATCAGGGGCTGATGTTCGGCTACGCCACCCGCGAGACGGATGTGTTGATGCCGGCGCCGATTACCTACGCGCACCGGCTGGTGCAGCGAACTTCCGAGGTGCGCAAGGATCATACCCTGCCCTGGTTGCGCCCCGACGCGAAGAGTCAGGTTACCTTCCGCTATGAAGATGGCGTGCCGGTGGGCATCGATGCGGTGGTGCTTTCCACGCAGCACGATCCGGACGTGCCGCAGGAGCGCATCCGCGAAGCGGTCATGGAGTTGATTATCAAGAAGGTGCTGCCGGCCGAGTGGCTGAACCAGGACACAAAGTTTCACATCAACCCGACCGGGCAATTCATTATCGGGGGACCGGTGGGTGACTGCGGCCTGACCGGGCGCAAGATTATCGTGGATACCTACGGTGGAATGGCTCGGCATGGTGGCGGGGCGTTCTCCGGCAAAGATCCGTCCAAGGTGGACCGCTCCGCGGCCTACGCCGGTCGTTACGTGGCCAAGAACCTCGTGGCGGCTGGTCTGGCGGATCGCTGCGAGATTCAGGTGTCTTATGCCATCGGGGTGGCCGAGCCGACCTCGATCAACGTGGAAACCTTCGGGACTGGCAAGATCAGTGACGACAAGATCGTTGAGCTGGTCCGTCGCCACTTTGATCTGCGCCCCTACGGCATCTACCAGATGCTGGACCTGATCCGGCCGATCTATCGGAAAACGGCCGCCTACGGCCATTTCGGTCGCGAGGACGAGGATTTCAGCTGGGAGCGCACCGACCGGGCCGAGGCGCTGCGCGCCGACGCCGGTCTGTAAGTTTCCCGGCCGCAGGAAGCCCCACGCAAGGCTTCCTGCCTGCTTTTTCCCCTGGGGCGCCGTCGAGGAGCGCTGCAGCCTGCCACGGTCCCGCGCGGGACGTTGGCAGGTCAGGCTCGACGGCTTGCCTTTCACATCACTCGAACGGCGCTCGCACTTCTCTTCAAATGAAGGAGGCGCTGTAGCCCATGAGCAATTTCGAAGACTTCAAGGTGGCGGATCTGTCCCTGGCCGACTGGGGACGTCGCGAACTGGCGATCGCCGAGACGGAGATGCCGGCCCTGATGACCATCCGGCGCAAGTACCAGGACGAGCAGCCGCTTGCCGGTGCGCGCATTGCCGGCTGCATTCACATGACGATTCAGACCGGGGTGCTGATCGAGACCCTGGTGGCGCTTGGCGCCGAGGTCCGCTGGTCGTCCTGCAACATTTTCTCGACGCAGGATCACGCGGCTGCGGCCATTGCCCGGGCCGGGATCCCGGTATTCGCCTGGAAGGGGCAGACCGAGGAAGAGTTCTGGTGGTGCATCGAACAGACCGTCCAGGGGCCGGGTGGCTGGGTGCCGAACATGATCCTTGACGACGGGGGTGACCTGACCGGACTGATGCACGAAAAGCATCCGGACCTTCTCGACGGCGTCCACGGGATTTCCGAGGAGACCACCACCGGCGTGCATCGACTGGTGGAAATGATGCGCAAGGGCACTCTGCGCGTCCCGGCCATCAACGTCAACGATTCAGTCACCAAGTCCAAAAACGACAACAAGTACGGTTGCCGTCACTCGCTCAATGACGCGGTCAAACGCGCTACCGACCACCTGCTGTCAGGCAAGCAGGCGCTTGTGGTTGGCTACGGCGATGTGGGCAAGGGGTCGGCGGCTTCCCTGCGTCAGGAGGGGATGATCGTCAAGGTCACCGAGATCGATCCGATCTGTGCCATGCAGGCCTGCATGGACGGCTTCGAAGTGGTCTCTCCCTATGTGGACGGAATCAATGATGGCACCGATGCCTGCGTTGACCGGGCGCTGCTTGGCCGGATCGATCTGGTGGTGACGACCACCGGCAACGTGAACGTCTGTGATGCTCCGATGATGCGCGCGCTCAAGAAGGGCGCGATTGTCTGCAACATCGGTCACTTCGACAGCGAGATCGATACCGCCTACATGCGCGAGCACTGGGCCTGGGAAGAGGTCAAGCCGCAAGTGCACAAGGTCTACCGTGACTGTGCTCCGGGGCAGGCGCCCGATGTTGGCAGTGACGATTATCTGATCCTGCTCTCCGAAGGGCGGCTCGTCAACCTGGGCAATGCGACCGGCCATCCCAGCCGGATCATGGATGGCAGTTTTGCCAACCAGGTCCTGGCGCAGATACACCTGTTTCAGGCCGGCTTTGCCGATCTTCCGGCTTCGGACAAGCCGGAACAGATCGCTGTGGAGGTCCTGCCCAAGTCGTTGGACGAGGAAGTGGCCCGCTACATGGTGCAGGGCTTCGGCGGGGTCATCACGCGGATGACCGAGACGCAATCGGAGTATCTTGGCGTGCCGGTCGACGGACCCTACAAGCCCGACGCCTACCGCTACTGAGCTGCTGCTGGGGGGAGGGAGCGGCCGCAAGATCCTGCGCGCCGCCCCCGTCCGGAACGAATCAGTCAAGGAGTATCCGGCATGAGCAGCAAGACTGCCGTTTCCTGCGAGTTTTTTCCGCCCAAGTCCGAGGCCGGGGCGGAGAAACTGCGGGCTACCTATCGGACGCTGGCGGAGCGCCTGTCGCCCGAGTACTTTTCCGTCACCTTTGGGGCCGGCGGGTCCACCCAGGCCCGGACCTTTGAAACGGTCCGGGAGATTCAGGCCGATTCCGGGGTTGAAGCCGCTCCGCATCTGTCATGTATCGGGTCCACCGAGGAGGGCATTCGGGCCATCCTCGAAGACTACCGGGCGCAGGGTATCCGCCGGATCGTGGCGTTGCGGGGGGATCTGCCCTCGGGTATGCGCGATCCCGGCGATTTCGCCTACGCCAACCAGCTGGTGGAATTCATTCGGAGTGAGACGGGCGATCACTTTCATGTCGAGGTGGCGGCCTACCCCGAGTTTCACCCGCAAGCCCCCAGTGCCAGTGCGGATCTCGAGAACTTTCGCCGGAAGGTGGAAGCAGGGGCTGATGCGGCGATCACGCAGTACTTTTACACGGTGGAGGCTTACGTCCGCTTTGTGGAATCCTGCCGGGCAATGGGCATCGAAATCCCGATTGTTCCGGGCATCATGCCCATCACAAACTACGTGCAGATCGCCCGGTTTTCGGATGCCTGTGGTGCGGATATCCCGCGCTGGCTGCGCAAGCGGCTGGAAGATTACGGTGATGACCTGGAAAGCCTCCGGGCCTTTGGACATGACGTGGTCGCCCGGCTCTGTACGCAGTTGATCGAGGCCGGGGCGCCCGGGCTGCACTTCTACAGCATGAACCAGGCCGGTCCGACTCTGGCGCTTGCTGAGGCGCTGGGGCTGGTCGACGACTGAGCGGGCGGCATCGGATCGGCAGCTGTGGGTCGTTGCCTCTTGTGCATGTGCATGAAGACATGAAAACGAGACCGGCGGGGGGAGGCCCTCTGCCGGTTTTTTCTTGCCATTTGAACGCGTAATAAAATGGACAGGGCGGGCGCCGCTCTTCCGGGCTTTCTGAAGATCCGGGGAAACTTCACACGGAGCTATCCCTGCCTCGTGGTCTGGCGCCAGCTCTGCGTTCACGCCCGGCCCGGGCCTGGTGACTCAATGGCTTGCGCCATTGCGCGGCAGGGAATCCACGCCCTAGGCTGAGCCGCGCAGTTCTTTGGGCAGGGCGAACACCATGTTTTCGACCACGGTGGCGGGGCGTTCTTCCAGCACCGCGCCGAGCGTGCTGCGCAGGTGCTCGACCAGCTGTTCGACCAGCACCTCCGGTGCCGAGGCTCCGGCCGTGATGCCGATGCAGCGCTTGCCCTCAAGCCATTCGGGACGAATGTCCCCCGGCCCATCCACCAGGTGAGCCTCGACGCCGTTCTGTTCGGCGATCTCTCGAAGCCGGTTGGAGTTGGAGCTGGTCACCGAGCCGACCACCAGCACCAAATCGGTATCCGCCGCCAGTTCGCGCACGGCATCCTGACGGTTCTGCGTCGCGTAGCAGATGTCGTCCTTCTTCGGTCCTTCGATGGCGGGAAAACGTGCGCGCAGTGCCGCGACAATGGCGTGGGTCTCGTCCACCGACAGAGTGGTCTGCGTGGCGTAGGCAAGGTTGTTCGGGTCGTGTACCTGCAGGGCGGCCACATCCGCCTGGCTCTCGACCAGGTGAATCCGTCCGCCATGTCGCGGATCGTAATGCCCCATGGTGCCTTCGACTTCCGGATGACCGGCGTGGCCGATCAGTATCACGTCCCGCCCCGCACGGGCGTGCCGCGCCACTTCCATGTGCACTTTGGTGACCAGCGGGCAGGTGGCATCAAACACCGTCAGGCCACGTTGCCGTGCCTGTTCGTGAATGGCCCGCGAGACACCGTGCGCGGAGAAGATCAGCGTGGCGCCGTCCGGGACGTCGTCCAGATTCTCGATGAATATCGCGCCCTTGGCCTTGAGATTCTCGACGATATAACGATTGTGGACGATTTCGTGGCGCACGTAGATCGGTGCTCCGAAGGACTCCAGCGCCCGGTCCACGATATCGATGGCCCGGTCAACGCCGGCACAGAAGCCGCGGGGATTGGCCAGTCGGAGGGTGACGTTGCTCATTTCTCTTCCGCCTCTGCGGTCGGTCCCTCGACCGACAGGACATGGACGATGAACTGAATGTCGTGCCCGGAAAGCGGATGGTTGAAGTCCACGCGTACCGTGTCCTCACCGGCCTCGACCACCATGCCCGGTACGGACTCGCCCGTGGGCGTCTGAAAGTCGATTACCTGCTGCGGCTGTGGGTCCAGCCCTTCGGGAAAGTCCGCCCGGGGCACGTCGTGGATGGCCTCGGTGGTCCGATATCCGAACCCTTCCGAGGCGGGGATAAGGATCCGTGTCTGCTCACCCTCGGTCAGGCCCAGCAGGCAGTCCTCCAGGTTCGGGAGGAGCTGTCCGTCTCCCATGGCAAAGCTCAGCGGCTCGGCCTCGAAAGTGGAGTCCACCACCGTGCCGTCTTCAATCTGCACTTCGTAGTGCAATGTCACGCGGCTGTGGCGGTCGATCCGGGCTTCGTTCATCGGTGTTCCTCGCTGTCCCGTGGCGCCGGGACTTCCGGGCGGATGCTGGTGTAGATCAAAATGCCAACCCCGATCGTAATGGCTGCGTCGGCGATATTGAAGGCCGGCCAGTGATGGCCGCCCACATGAAAGTCGAGGAAATCGACCACGTGCCCGTAAAGCAGCCGGTCAATCAGGTTGCCCAGGGCGCCGCCGATGACTAGTGCAAGTCCGGCGGACGTCCAGCGCTCTTCCCGGCGCAGCCGGGCCATCCAGAGCACCAGAGCCGCGGTGATGATGACGGCCAGCGCGGCAAACAGCCACCGTTGCCAGCCGCCGGCATCGGCCAGAAAGCTGAAGGCCGCGCCGGTGTTGTGCAGCAGGCGCAGGTTGAATATCGGCAGGATGGCGACCGGGTCCGCGTAATCAAGCGCCCGCGTGGCCCAGATTTTTGTGAGTTGGTCGACCACCAAGACGATACCCGAAAGCATCAACCAGGCCATGGGTGACCGGGCCGCGCCGGACGGCCTCATGCGTGCTGCCTCGTTTCACCGGCCCCGTCGATATTTTCGATGCAGCGGCCGCAGAGTGTCGGATGCGCCTCGTGCTGGCCCACGTCGGGGCGGTGATGCCAGCAGCGGGCACATTTCGGTGCCTCGGTGGGGCGCACGGAAACGGCGACTTCGCCGCCGGTCTCCAGCTTTTGTGCTGACAGTTCAGCAGGTTTCTCGGACAATGGACGAACCGCGGCTTCCGATGTGATCAGCACGAATCGTAGCTCGTCACCGAGCAGGGCCAGCCGGCCGGCCGTGGCGTCGTCCGCGTAAATCGTGATCTCGGCGGTGAGGTTCGCGCCGATCCGCTTTTCCGTCCGAGCCTGCTCCGTGGCCGCATTGACCGCATCGCGCACTTCAATGATGTTTTCCCAGTACCCGGTTTCAGCCAGCCCCTGATCGCCCGTGTCGAGCAGGGTGCTCAGTGCCTCGAACCAGCCGGACAGGAAGACGGATTCGGCGCGCTCACCCGGCAGCTGCTCCCAGATTTCCTCGGCCGTGAAGGAGAGCACCGGCGCCATCCAGCGGGTCATGGCCTCTGCCACGCGCCACATGGCGGTCTGGGCCGAGCGCCGCATCAGGCTGTCGGTCCGCCCGGTGTAGATCCGATCCTTGACGATGTCCAGGTAGAACGCGCCAAGCTCCACCGCGCAGAAGTTGTGCAGCCGGTGGATGATCTGGTGAAAGTCACAGTTCTCGTAGTCGGCCCGCATCTGTTCCTGCAGCCGGGCCGCCCGATCAACCAGCCAGGCATCCAGTGACAGCAGTTCGGCGTCCGCGACTTGGTGGGCGGCCGGGTCGAAGCCGTCGATGTTCGCCAGCAGGTAGCGCGCCGTGTTGCGAATGCGCCGGTAGGCGTCGGCGGTGCGCTTGAGAATCTCGTCAGAGACGGTCATCTCGCCGCGGTAGTCGGTGCTGGCCACCCAAAGCCGGAGGATGTCGGCACCGAGGGTGTCGATCACCTTCTGCGGGGCAACCACGTTGCCCTGTGATTTGGACATCTTGTGGCCTCGGGCATCCACGGTGAAGCCGTGCGTCAGTACCGCCCGGTAGGGCGCCCGCCCCTTCATTGCGACCCCTGTCATCAGGGACGACTGGAACCAGCCGCGGTGCTGGTCCGAGCCTTCCAGATAGAGGTCCGCCGGCCACTGCAGGCCGTTATCCTGTCCGTCCGGGGACTGAAGTACGGCGGCATGGGTTACGCCGGAGTCGAACCAGACGTCCAGGGTGTCCTGCACCTTTTCGTAGCGGTCGGCCTCGTCCCCCAGCAGTTCGGCAGGCTTAAGATCGAACCAGGCATCGATGCCGCGCTCGGCCACCCGTGCCGCGACTTCGCGCATCAGTCGCGGGCTGTCGGGGTGCGGCTCGCCGGTCTGGCGGTCGACGAAAAGCGCGATCGGAACCCCCCAGGTCCGCTGGCGCGAGATGCACCAGTCCGGGCGTCCCTCGACCATGCGCTCGATTCGCTGCTGTCCCCAGGCGGGGATCCAGCGGACCTCCCCGATGGCCTCCATGGCCCGCGCGCGCAGGTCCTGGCTTGTCATGGAAATGAACCACTGGCCGGTAGCGCGGAAGATCAGCGGGGTCTTGTGCCGCCAGCAGTGCGGGTAGCTGTGCTTGAGTTTTTCGTGAGCCATCAGGGCGCCGCGTGCCTTGAGCTCGCCGAGAATCAGCGGGACCGACTTGTTGACATGCTCGCCGCCGACCAGCGGAATCTCCGGCAGGAACACACCCCGTCCATCGACGGGGTTGTCCACGGCCAGCCCGAATTTCTGGCCAACCACGAAGTCGTCCTGACCATGGGCAGGGGCCGTATGAACCGCGCC
>JBNGDJ010000021.1:0-28187 GCA_049974825.1 Halothiobacillaceae bacterium
AGCCTGCTGACGCGTTCAGCTGGCGTCAGCCCACAAAGCCAAGGATGGCTTTGTGTAGAGTTTCCTTAGACGTCGATATTAGTCGCTGAGAGCGCGTGGCGCTCGATAAAGTCACGGCGCGGTTCCACCAGATCGCCCATCAGCGTGGTAAAGATCTCGTCCGCACCGACCGCGTCCTCAATGCGGACCCGCAACATTCGGCGGGTCTCGGGATTCATGGTCGTTTCCCAAAGCTGTTCGGGATTCATTTCACCCAGACCCTTGTAGCGCTGGACACTCAGCCCCCGGCGTCCCTCGTTCATCAGCCAGTCGATCGCTTCCTGGAAGCGCGTGATTTCCCGGAATCGTTCCCCGCGCTGAACCCGAGCCCCAGGTCCGATCAGACCATCAAGCTTCTCCGCAATGCGAGCGATATGCCGGTACTCGCCGGTCCGGAAGAAATCTCGGGGAATCTTGGTCTCGTGCTCGACCCCATGCTGGGTCCGAGTGACCTGCAACTCGTTGTGCCCCTCGGCATCCACGAGATTGGCCTTGTAGGACACGCCGGCATCCGCCTGGTCGGTCAGTGCCGAGTTGTAGCGGACCAGCCAGCCCTCGATGGCTACCGGATCGTCCAGCAGGTCAATGTCGATCGGCGGTACTTCGATCAGCGCCCGGATGATTCGGGTTTCGAACCGGTGTGCCAGCCGATCAACCACCGCCATGGCGGCGAGGTAGTCGCGCGCCAGGCTCGCCAGCGAGGCTTCGGAAATGGGCGGGGTGTCGGCTCCTACCCGCAGCTGCGCACCGTCCAGCGACATGTGCAGCAGGTAACTGTTCAGGGCCAGGTCGTCCTTGAGGTACTGCTCCTGCTTGCCCTTCTTGACCTTGTAAAGAGGCGGCTGGGCGATGTAGACATGTCCGCGCTCGACCAGCTCGGCCATCTGCCGGTAGAAAAACGTCAACAGCAGGGTCCGGATGTGCGAGCCATCAACATCCGCATCCGTCATGATGATGATCCGGTGGTAACGCAGCTTGTCCGGATCAAATTCATCTTTGCCGATTCCGCAGCCAAGTGCGGTAATCAGGGTGCCAACCTCGGCGGAGGAGAGCATCTTGTCAAAGCGGGCCTTTTCCACGTTCAGAATCTTGCCCTTGAGCGGCAGGATCGCCTGAGTTCGGCGATCGCGTCCTTGCTTGGCCGAGCCGCCGGCCGAATCACCCTCCACCAGGAAAAGTTCTGAAAGGGCCGGATCCTTTTCCTGACAGTCGGCCAGTTTCCCGGGCAGACCGGCAATGTCCAGCGCGCCCTTGCGGCGCGTCATTTCCCTGGCCTTGCGCGCCGCTTCTCGTGCCCGCGCCGCCTCGATGATCTTGCCGGTGATGGCCGTGGCATCCTGCGGTTTTTCCTCAAGAAAATCCGCCAGATACTGGCCTGCCAGCGATTCGACCACGGTCTTGACCTCGGAGGAGACCAGTTTTTCCTTGGTCTGCGAGGAAAACTTCGGATCCGGGACCTTGACGGAAATGACGGCGGTAAGCCCCTCGCGCCAGTCCTCGCCGGTGGTGGACACCTTGGCCTTCTTGAGGATCCCGTTGCGATCCATGTAATCGTTCAGGGTGCGGGTCAGGGCCGTCCGAAAGCCTGTCAGGTGGGTGCCGCCATCACGCTGGGGAATGTTGTTTGTGTAGCAGAACAGGTTTTCCTGGTACGAATCGTTCCACTGCAGGGCGCATTCGACCGTGATTCCGTCGCGCTCGCCCATGAAGTAGATCGAACCGGGATGAATTGGTGTCTTGCCCCGGTTCAGGTGTTCGACGAAGGCCTGGATGCCGCCCTCATAATGGAACACGTCTTCGCGACCCGTCGACTCCTCGTTCAGCCGAATTCGTACCCCGGAGTTGAGGAAGGACAACTCCCGCAAACGCTTGGCGAGAATGTCGTAGTGAAACTCGACATCCGAAAAGATGCTCGGACTGGGCAGAAAACGCACCTGAGTGCCCGATCCGTCGGTGGGACCAACCTCTTTCAACGGATATTGAGGTTCACCGAGGTGGTATTCCTGCACCCAGCGCCGGCCGGCCCGAAGAATGGTCAGCTCCAGCCGGTCTGACAGGGCGTTGACCACGGACACGCCCACTCCGTGCAGCCCGCCGGAAACCTTGTAGGAGTTCTGGTCGAACTTGCCGCCGGCATGCAGCACGGTCATGATCACTTCGGCCGCAGAACGCCCTTCTTCCGGATGCATGTCCACGGGGATGCCACGGCCGTCGTCGGTCACGCTGACCGAACCATCGGCATGGATGACGACGTCCACCTGACTGCAGAAGCCAGCCAGGGCTTCGTCGATGGCGTTATCCACCACTTCGAAGACCATGTGATGCAGACCGGTCCCGTCATCGGTATCACCGATGTACATGCCTGGACGCTTGCGGACGGCATCGAGTCCCTTGAGTACCTTGATGCTTGAGGAGTCGTAATGTTCGGCGCTCATCGCTTTTCCTGTCATTGATTCGGCCTGATGCCACCGTCCAGAGGACGGCTTGCCCTTGTGCGAAGATTACTTGGGGGGAACTCTGCACAAATCCATCCATGGATTTGTGGGCTGACGCCAGCTGAACGCGTCAGCAGGCTTTGCCCGCGTTCAGACACGCCCGGGCCGATACATGCTCGGCCCGGGCTCCGCAATTCAATGGCTTGCGCCATTGTGCGGCAGGGCATCCGAGACCGGCACGGGAAGGTCTGCGTTCGTGCAGACCTTCCCTTGGTAACCCAAAACTTCTTTTCACAGGTTCGGCAGCAGAATCGACGCGCAAAAACCCGGCGCATCAATCAAGGCCAACATCGCATTGTATCAGGTCGCGGGAACCATCGTGCTGTCTGCAGTGATACTGCCATTCTCAGCATGGAACACGGCATCCACATGAGGCGCGAGTGCATGGGCCTCGACAGCCGTCACAAGCGCCTGGTGACCACTATCTCGCAACCAGTCAATCAGGTAACCGAAATGCCGGGCATCAAGCTCGGAAGGCAGATCATCGAACAAGACAACGGCGTTGCGTCCATAGGTTTCGCGCCACAGTTGCAACAGGGACAGAGTCAGCATGGCCACGAGAATCTTCAGCTGGCCGCGGGATGCCGTGGTGTGCGCCGGGTGCCCGTTCATCCGCAGCATCAGGTTGGCGCGATGCGGCCCAACCTGGGTGGCGCCCATTTCCCGATCCCGATTGCGGGCCTGATTCAGCGCCTCAGCCAGTTCAATCTCCCGCCGGAAACCCGGCTGATAGCGCAGGTCCAGTTCTGGTTGTCCCGGCAGCGATTCCCCGATTCGAGCCAGGTGTTGGCTGAGCTGGTCCACAAATTCGCGGCGGCGTCGATCGATCTGCTCACCAGCATGAATCAGGGCTGGCTCCCAGGCTCGTTCATCAACCCCGGCACGCAGTGCAGCGTTTCGCTGGCGAACGGCTCGAGTATAGCGAAGGCTCCAGTCACCAAAATCCGGATCGGCATGGAAAACTCCGCGGTCGATAAAGCGTCTGCGGTGGTCAGGGCCTCCGCCAATCAGAGCATCACTGTCTGGATGAAGCGCCACGGCAGGCAGGTGACGAACAAAGTCGCTCAGTCGTTCGCAACGCTCACCGTCGATGCGCAATTGCAAATCCTGCCGGGAACGTGCCATCCCCAGACGGATCACCTGGCCTGATTCGTCACGAAGGTGGGCGACCACCGTGGCTGAAGAGGTCTCGTGCGCGATGAAGTGCTGGTTCGCCGTCGTGCGAAACGATCGACCGGCGGCGAGAAGGTGGACGGCTTCAAGCAAGCTGGTCTTGCCTGCACCATTGATGCCATGAACGCCGTTGAGCCCCGGGTTGAACGAAATTTTCTGGGGTACCAGGTTGCGCAAACCGGAAACCTGTAGCTGCTCGATAATCAAGCCGGCAACAGAGATTCAGAGTTTCATGGGCATCAGGACGTAGCGGTCCGTGGTCCGTTCGTCCTCGGTCGGCTGGATCAGTGAGCTGCTTTCACTGTCGCGCAGATGAAAGATCACCGCCTCGCCCCGAATGGTGTTCAGGATGTCCAGCAGATATCGGATATTGAAACCCACATTGAAAGTCGGGCCCTGGTAGTCAACCGGCAGCTCTTCCTGAGAGCTCTCCTGGTCATTGTTGTGCGTTTCAATCAGCAGGGTGTCTTCGCCGAAGGTGAATCGTGCACCCGGAAACTTGTCCTGCGACAGAATGGCTGCGCGACCAAGCGCCTGTTTCAGGGCGTCCCGATCCAGTGTCAGGGAAACTTCGAACTCGCTTGGAATCACCCGCTCGTAGTTCGGATATCGCCCGTCAATCAGCTTTGTCGTGAAGCGCAGGTCGTTCAGTTCGATCTGCATCTGGCGACTGTCGAGCCGGACTTCGAGTGTTCTTTCGCTTTGTGCATCCAGCAGACGGCCCAGTTCGAGAACCGCCTTGCGCGGGACGATGAACTGTCGTGCCTGATCGATATCCAGTTCGATTCCCGCTTCGCTGAAGGCAAGCCGGTGGCCATCGGTGGTCACGCAGCGAAGGTTGTTTTGATTCAGCTCAATCAGCATGCCGTTGAGGAAATAGCGGACATCCTGCTGTGCCATCGACATGGCTGTGTGGTCGATCAGTTGGCGCAGGGTGGATTCGGGCAGCTGGTAGTTGCTGGCATCCGGTGCCGGTTCGGGCGCTTGCGGGAAGTCTTGAGCATCCATGGTAGCCAGCTTGAAGCGGCTGCGGTTGATGCGCAGATTGAGCCAGCCGTCTTCGAGAGACATTTCGATTTCGGCGTCCTTGGTTGCGCTGCGGACGATGTCGTTGAGTTTGCGTGCATTGACGGTCGTGCGGTTGGGTGTTTGCACCCGGGCGTCGACGGTCACGACAAGCTCCAGTTCCAGATCTGTTCCGGTGATGGTGAGTCGGTTATCACCCGCATCAAGCAGGACGTTGCCGAGAATCTGCATGGTCTGCTTGTTCTCGACACCACCAAGCACCTTTTGCAGAGCGGTATGGAACGTGTTTCGGTCGATGGCGAGTTTCATGGATCGGTCCTGGTTTCAGAAGAACTATGTTTTCATTCTGTTGATGATGGTGATGATTACGCGGCCCGGTGTCGGTGATCAAGCGACTTTTCCTTCGTGGGGTCAACCGCTTGGGAAATTGGTGATTGCGGGTGTTTCTGGTCCGCGAACTGTGAATTGTCTGTGGAACATTGTGGATGAATTCTGATGCTTGATGTTTTCACCGGGTTTTGCACAGGTTTCCGGGGCGGGTTTTCCACCAGGTTGTCCCCGTGCCGACTATGATAGGTGATCGTTGAATCAGGCATTCAGCGTGCGCAGCAAATTCACGTAGTCGTCGTTGAAGCGTGCGTCGGTATCACGCAATTCGCTGACCTTGCGGCAGGCGTGCAACACGGTGGTGTGATCGCGGCCACCGAAGGCTTCGCCAATTTCCGGGAGACTGTGATTGGTCAGTTCCTTGGACAGGGCCATGGCGATTTGACGCGGTCGGGCGATGGAGCGACTGCGGCGGGTCGACAGCAGTTCGTTGAGCTTAAGCTTGTAGTACTCGGCAACGGTTCGCTGGATGTTCTCAATGGTGACCAGTTTTTCCTGAGCGGCGATCAGGTCCTTGAGCGCCTCCCGGGTAGAGTCGATGGTGATGGGACGACCGGTGAACTGAGCGGTGGCCATCACGCGTCTCAAGGCCCCTTCGAGTTCGCGGATGTTTGCGCGAATCCGCTTGGCAATGAAGAAGGCAACCTCGTCGGGCAGGTCGATGCTGGCCTGCTCCGCTTTTTTTTGCAGAATGGC
This sequence comes from Halothiobacillaceae bacterium, assembly GCA_049974825.1. GTDB lineage: Bacteria > Pseudomonadota > Gammaproteobacteria > Halothiobacillales > Halothiobacillaceae > JBKHDT01. The sequence continues at coordinate 5,817 of JBNGDJ010000021.1, forward strand.
GACCCGCGTCTCCAGCTCCGGCGGTTCGACCGCCACAGTCAGGCCCCAGCCGAAGCGGGACTTGAGCCGTTCCTCCAGACCTTCGATTTCCTTTGGGTAGCGGTCGCAGGACATGATGATCTGCTGGCCTTGTTCCACCAGCGCGTTGAAGGTGTGGAAGAACTCCTCCTGCGACCGTTCCTTGCCGGCGAAGAACTGGATGTCATCGATCAGCAAGGCATTGACCGACCGGTAGAATGACTTGAAGTCTTCCATTGTCTGGTTGCGCAGGGCCGTGATCATTTCCTGAACGTAGCGTTCGCTGTGCAGGTAGATCACGCGCGCTGCCGGGTTCTTGGCCAGTATGTGATTGCCGATGGCGTGCATCAGGTGGGTCTTTCCCAGTCCCACGCCCCCGTAGATAAACAGGGGGTTGTAGCCGGTGCCTGGATTTTCCGCGACTTGCCGGGAGGCTGCCCGGGCGAGTTGGTTGGACTTGCCCTCGACGAAGTTTTCGAACAGAAAGTTCGGGTTCAGGTTTGGAGAGGCCTGGTTGCCGCCGCGTTCGGGGATAGTGCCCGATGGCTCGGGGACCGTACTTTGGCCGGGCATTTTCGTGCGAATCGCGGCCGGTTGCTTGCTGCCGGTTGGTGGCCGTTCGGTGCTGCCAACCTCGAACTGCACGGACAGGTCGGGGTTGTTGGCGCAGTGCCTGGCAATCTCGACGATTCGTGGCTGAAAGTTCTGGCGGATCCAGTCGAGGACGAACCGGTTTGGCGCGAGCAGGCGCAGGCAGTCGGGCCGCTCTTCGGCCTGCAGAGGCCGAATCCAGGTGTTTAGCTGCTGGTCAGTCAGCTCGGTGGTCAGTTTTTCCAGGCATTGGGTCCAGATCGGCATGGTGGCGGCAGGGCTCGCACGGGGTGGCAAATGGCTCGAAATAATACCACGAAAGGCCGGTACCACTCTGTTGCCAGGGCGGTGAAACGGGCCCGGTGCAATGGTGAAGCGGGGGAGTTTTTGCTGCCCGATCGGTGCCGGGTCCCTTCCTTTTTCAGTTGACAGAAAAGCCCTTGTCGCGTTAAATGTCGCGCCCTTGATTCATTTGCGCGGCGTGTTGCCCTCAGGGCTGACGTTTCCGCGTATATTCCCAACGTTATTGAACGGTCGGTTTTGTCATGAAAAGAACATTTCAGCCCAGCAACATCCGTCGCAAGCGCACGCACGGCTTCCGCGCCCGCATGGCGACCCGTGGCGGTCGCGCCGTGATCAATGCCCGTCGGGCCAAGGGCCGCAAGCGGCTTTCCGCCTGAGGGACGTGCCGGTTGCTGCGCTCGGGCCGGCCGACTTCGGCCGGGATCGGCGCCTGCTGACACCAAAAGATTACCGCAAGGTTTTTTCTGCCAGGCAGCGTGTGTCGCAGGATGGACTGGCACTGGCTTGGTGCGAAAGCCCGGCAGCGCGGTCCCGTCTGGGCCTCGCGATCGCGAAAAGGCAGGTTCGGCGCGCCCATGAGCGCAACCGGATCAAGCGAATCGCGCGCGAGGCTTTTCGTGTGCGCGCAAGCCACCTGCCGCCGATCGATCTTGTGCTGACGGTGCGCGGGGATGCCGAGCACTTGGACAATCACGCCCTGCGTGCCGGGCTTGATGCCCTGATGGATCGGGCGGCTGCCCGGTTTGAACAACAGCTTGCGGCGCGAAATTCTTGAGGGAAGGTCTGCACAAATGCAGACCTTCCCGTGCCGGTCTCGGATGCCCTGCCGCACAATGGCGTAAGCCATTGAATCGCGGAGCCCGGGCCGAGCATGTATTGGCCCGGGCGTGTCTGCACTGAGCCATGGATGGCTTCGTTCAGAGTTTCCTGAGGGAATCTCCGCATGAATGCTTCAGATTCCCGATTGGGGCATGGATGCCCTGCTGCACAACGGCGCAAGCACATTGAACTGCGCTGCTCGGGCCGAGCATGTATCGTCCCGAGTGCCTGCATGAAGCCATCGACGGCTTTGTGCGAAGAGTCCTTTGATTACCCCGGTCAATGGCCCGGGTGACCCGAATTCAAACCCAGTCGAAAGTCCCGCTTCATGGATACCCGTCGCCTGATCCTGCTTGTGACCCTCTCCTTTGTCCTGATCCTTCTGTGGCAGGCATGGGTGGAAGACCAGCGCCAGAATGCGTCTGTGGCATCGCAGTCCACCGAGGTGGCTGACGAACGACCGGCCGATGTGCCGGCTGCCGCGCCATCTTCCGCGGATGTGCCCGATTTGCCGACAACGCCGGGGTCGGAGTCTGAGGCCAGTTCCGCGCAGTCCGGGGCCATCACGGTGCGTACGGATGTGCTCGATCTGCGCATCAGTACGCGGGGCGGGGTACTTGACCAGGCGGATCTTCTGGACTACCCGGTGCGTCTGGATCAGCCGGACACGCCAGTGCGTCTGCTGACCGACGGGCGTGGCAAGCGGTACGTCGCCCAGTCCGGTCTGCAGTCGTCCGCTGCGCCAGCGCCCACCCATCACGCCGATTATCGGGCCGAGGCTTTTGAGTATCGACTTGATGAGGGTCAGGACGTGCTTCAGGTCCCGATGGTCTGGGAGGAAGACGGCGTCCGCGTCACCAAGACCTACCATTTTGAGCGCGGCAGCTACGTCGTGCGTGTGACGCACGAGGTGGAAAACCTGCGCGATGAGGCCTGGACGGGCAACCAGTATCGCCAGCTTCAACGCACAGCGGTCGAGGACGGGATGCGCCTGGTGTACACCTACACGGGCGGTGTCTATGCAGGGGACGTTCCGGGAACCGGTGACCGGGTCAACTACGAGAAGCTGAGCTTTTCGGAGATGGCCAAGTCTCCGCTGTCGCGTGATCTGACCAATGGCTGGGTTGCGATGATCCAGCATTATTTCCTGTCGGCCTGGGCGCCGCCTGCCGATGAGCTCAATCACTACTACACCCTGACCACCACCGGCACGCCGACGCTGTATGCACTGGGGATTGCATCTCCAGAACTGACCATTGCGCCTGGCGCAAGCGACCGTTTCGAGTCGGTGCTCTATATCGGCCCGAAGATTCAGGAAAACCTTGAGCCACTGGCCCAGGGGCTGGAGCTGACGGTCGATTTCGGCATTTTCACATTTATCGCGAAACCGATCTTCTGGCTGCTCAAGCTGTTCCACGACTGGGTGGGCAACTGGGGCTGGGCCATCGTGCTGGTCACGATCGTCATCAAGTTGATCTTCCTCTGGCCTTCTGCCATCAGTTACCGCTCGATGGCGAGGATGCGTACGCTGACGCCCAAGCTCAAGGCGCTCAAGGAGCGCTACGCGGAGGACCGTCAGAAGCTCTCCCAGGAGATGATGAAGCTTTACCAGAAGGAGAAGATCAATCCACTCGGTGGCTGTCTGCCGATCCTGATCCAGATCCCGGTATTCATCGCCTTGTACTGGGTCCTGGTTGAATCGGTCGAATTGCGACACGCCGAGTGGATTTTCTGGATCAAGGACTTGACGGCGATGGACCCCTACTTTGTCCTGCCGGTCCTGATGGGGCTGTCGATGTGGGCTCAGCAGAAGCTCAACCCAACACCGATGGATCCCATGCAGCAGAAAATCTTCACCTGGCTGCCGGTGGTGTTCACCGTGTTCTTCGCCTTCTTCCCGGCGGGGCTGGTGCTGTACTGGCTGGTCAACAACCTGTTGTCCATTGCCCAGCAGTACCTGATCACGCGCCGAATCGAACGTGAGGCGGCCACGCGCAAGGCCTGATTGGCCGCAGTTGTTTTTCCTGGTGCAGCCACATCAGATCGATCGGACAGCGCCGGCCTGAGCAGGTGACAGGAGTCCCTGGGTTGGTCCGAGCAATTTGGCCCCGGAGCACGCGAGATCATGTCGGACATTCAGGAAACCATCGCCGCCATTGCCACGGCGCCCGGACGAGGCGGGGTTGGGATTGTCCGGGTCTCGGGGGCTGCCGTGCCGGAAATTGCCCGATCGGTGCTCGGGTTGCTGCCGCGGCCACGCCATGCCTGGTATGGCCGGTTTCGCGATGACCAAGGCGAGGTGCTTGATGACGGCATCGCGCTTTACTTTCCCGGTCCGCACTCCTACACGGGCGAGGATACGCTGGAGCTTCAGGGTCATGGCGGACCGGTAATTCTCGATGCGGTCCTGCAGTCGGTGCTTTCTCTCGGGGCGCGAATGGCGCGCCCCGGCGAGTTTACTGAGCGCGCCTTTATCAACGATCGTCTGGATCTGGCCCAGGCTGAAGCGGTGGCTGACCTGATCGAAGCCGGCAGCCTGGCCGCGGCCCGGGCGGCCACGCGTGCGCTTGCCGGCGCCTTTTCGACCCGGGTTCAGGAGTTGACCGAGGCGCTGATTCAGCTGCGGATGTATATCGAGTCGGCTCTGGATTTTCCCGAGGAAGAGATTGACTTTCTGGCCGACGAGAACCTCCTGAAGCGTCACGACGAGTTGCTTGACCGGCTGGACGATTTGCTTGAGGGCGCCGGCCGCGGGGTTTTGCTGCGCGAGGGGATGCACGTGGCCATCGCGGGCCGGCCCAATGCAGGCAAATCCAGTCTGTTGAACCGGCTGGCCGAGCGTGATCACGCAATTGTCACTGACATTCCCGGAACGACGCGGGACGTCTTGCGCACGGAAATCCAGCTCGACGGATTGCCCGTGCATGTCATCGATACCGCCGGGCTGCGCGAATCGGATGACCCGGTCGAGCAGGAAGGGATCCGCCGGGCCTGGGCGGAAATCGCCCGGGCGGACGCGGTGCTGCTCATGGTGGATGATCGCGAAGGGGTGACCGAAGCGGACCAGGCCACGATCCGAGACTTGCCGGACTGCCCGCGAATCGTCCTGCACAACAAGATCGATCTGTCTGGTCGAAGCCCGGGCTGGATTGACAAAAACCAGACGGCGCTGGCAATCAGCGTCAAGGCGGATCTGGGGCTGGATATCCTGCGTGGTCGGCTGAAGGAACTGGTCGGCTATCGCGAAGGGGAAACCAGCGAATTCATTGCCCGCCGCCGACATCTGGAGGCGCTTGAGGAAGCCCGCGAAGAGGTTGTGGCAGCGCGCGTAGCGCTGGCCGAGATCGGCGCCGGCGAGCTTGCTGCCGAATCATTGCGCCGTGCCCAGCAGGCCATGGACCGCATCACCGGCAAATTCACCGCCGATGATCTGCTCGGCCGGATTTTCAGTTCCTTCTGCATTGGAAAGTAAGCACCCTTCCCGACCGTTCCGCCATCTTCCGCAAAACCCCTTCAAGCCAGCGCCATTGCTGGCTTTTGTGTCTGTTGCCGTCTATCATGTTCCGCACGAAGCCGCTTAAATGTGTGCCCTGATGTGTGCCCTTCGCTGGAAAATGTGTGCCCTTTGCGGCTGATGTGTGCCCTTCAATATCGACCGATAAGGGCGTTATCAGGGGGTAATCCGGGCCTGTTCAGGGCACACATGCGGGCACACCAAGGCAGCAAATAACGCGCAACCTGCTGGAAATAAAGGGCTAATTCGGATGTGTGCCCTTCACGCAAATGGCAAGGGTAGGGGTGCCCCAAGTGCGGCCTTCCCCCACCCCATCCGGGCGGCTTGCTACAGCTACAGTTGCTACTTTTGCTACAGACGAGGGCATGACATGGCGCTAACAGATGCCAAATTGCGGAAGCTGAAGCCTGATGCCAAGGCGTACCAGATGGCGGATGAAGGCGGGCTATTCCTGCTGGTGCAACCCAGCGGGCGGAAGTCATGGAAGCTGCGCTACCGGATGGGCGGACGTAACGCCAAGCAAGAGAAAGTGACCCTTGGTGACTACCCCACCTATTCCCTGGCTGATGCCCGACTCTGGCGCGATGACTGCAAAGCGCTGATAGGACGCGGGCTATCCCCTATGGCGCTGCGGCGTGGCGATCCGATACCGGATGACGCGACCCCGGCGGCAAAGGAGCTGGCAGAACTCTTCATCCGTCACTGGTGCGTGGCCGCCATCGAGAAGGCGCGGCAACAAGAGGCTGAAGCCAAGGCCAGTAACACAGTGGAAGCCTTCGCATGGGAATGGTTCCAGGAGGTTGCGGCGCCCGCGAACAAGAACCCCCGCAACATCAAGCGCGTTCTGGATAAGGACATCATCCCCACCATCGGTGGGAAGGCGTTGGATGAAGTGACGGTCACGGATGTGCTGGCAGTTACGGACCGGGTAAAGAATCGGGGTTCCGACCAGATGGCGCTACAGACCCGCAACATTATGAAGCGGCTGTTTTCCTATGCCATTGCGCGGGAGAAGATGACCAGCAACCCGGCGGCGGCCATCGAAGCCAAGTACATTGCCACGGCCAAAAGCCGGGACGTGGCCTTAACCCCGGATGAAGTCGGGCGGCTGTTGCGGGCAATCTACCAATCCAGCATGAACCGATCCCACAAGCTGGCGCTGCACCTGCTGATCCTGTGCATGGTACGCAAGTCGGAAATGATCGAAGCCCGGTGGGAAGAGATAGACCTTGCTGGGGCGGAATGGTTTATCCCCGGCGAGCGCATGAAGATGGATCATCCGCACTTTGTTCCGCTTTCACGGCAGGCCGTCGCCATGCTGGAGGAATTGAAGGGGCTTTCAAGCGGTTCTGAATGGGTTTTCCCCAGCCGTAACACACTGAGCAAGCCCATATCCAAAACCACCTTGAACAGCGCTGTGCGTTCGCTGGAACATGATGTGCGGGATTTTGTTATCCACGACTTCCGGCGCACGGCATCAACCCACCTGCATGAGGCGGGCTTCAATTCCGATTGGATCGAGAAGGCGCTTGCCCACGAAACCAAGGGCATTCGAGGCGTTTACAACCGTGCGCAATACGCTGACCAGCGGCGGGAAATGCTTCAATGGTGGGCTGACTTTGTGGATAGCCAGATAGACGAAGGGCGCAAGGTAATTATCGGGCGCTTTGGCAAAGCGTATCAGGCGGGGTGATGGGATGAACTGCCCTGACTTTGTTCCAGAGGCCGCACGATCCTATATATCAGCGCTCCTTGAAGGTGACTCATGGGAACCGATGGGCTGGAGGGCGGTGCTAGATAGCGCGGAGGAAGCCCTATCTAGCCTCAAGAGTAATGGGACAAATACTGACGAACAACGAAAACAAATAGCAGAAGCGAAAGCGCATAGGGATGAAGTGGCCGATTCGGTGGCTTGCCTGGAAAGGCTGGCGATAGATGAGCGAATGAAGAAACCCTACCAATTGCTTGCCGAGGAGTTTACCGAAAATCAGCAATGGGAAAGATTTATCCATGCAGCATGGGCGGCACGAATGGACTATTCAAAATACAGGGACAGGGTAAAGCGGGCTACGGAAGTCAAAGGCAAGATTGCCCAAAAGGCTGAAGAACTTGCAGCACTGATCCGCCAGATTGGTGATACTGGAGTTGATGCCCCCGGCGAACTTTTCTCAATGGCTGAATTGCTTAGGCAAACGGATAGCGGAGAAAGGCGACCCAGTGACCGTATTTTGTGGCGTGGGCTGAGGAAGCATGTGTTAGGCGACCTGCCAGAGCGGGAGAGCACAGAATTGATGCAGAACCACCCAATAAAGATTGAGAGAGTTGCGGCTGAAAATGTTCAAATTAGTCCGGAAGAGCAAGCCCGCAACACCGCAAGATATAGCTGGGGTATAGCGCCTAGCGTGCCCGCTTGCCTGGAAACAATTGCGAATGTAGCGCGGCAGTTTCGACCAAAGGAAACCGGCGCTATCGGTGCTGCAATACAAACCCGGCAGCGGAGTGACAAAACAGAGTATGTTCGGGCGTTCGGTCAAATAATGGAGCAAAGTCAGGGGCGGACGCTGACAGTCATAACCCTGAAAGCCATGGCATTAGTGGCAAATGTGGTGATCAATCTGCCTGACGTTGATGTGAGTTACGACGATGTGCGGAAGGCGCTGGAAAAAAGGTAATGAACCGCCATCATTCGCAGTGGAAAACTCGACCATAGAAAACCTTCTGAGTTTCTTCGATACAGAATAACGCAATCAATAATGTGCCAGTCATGCCGGTATGTTCCGGCGAATGCTACGGAGTAACGAGCATGGCTGCACAAGCACAAACAGCCCCCACCATTCTGCGCCGCAAGCAAGTGGAAGCCCGCACAGGGCTGGCACGAAGCACCATCTATCAGCACATTAAGGCAGGCACTTTCCCCCGTCCCGTTAGCCTCGGTGCCAAGTCGGTTGGCTGGATCGAGGCGGAAGTTAATGCGTGGCTGGAAGCCCGTATTGACGATAGCCGCAAGGCTTGAGGGGGGCGCTATGAGAAAAGAAAAAGCCCCTGTGACGGGGCGGGAAGATTGCTCGGCTGGCACCAACAATTCTACCGCAACCCGCAAACACCAATCCAGAGCCATGCAGCGGGCGGCGCTGTTGAAGTGGCTGCAAGCGCACCAGCGAATCACCACCCTTCAAGCCCGCAATGAGCTGGGCATCATGCACCCGGCAGGGCGGGTTCAGGAACTCCGGGACGCTGGCAACGACATTGCCACCCATTGGCAGTGGGAAGCCGACGCGACCGGCAAGGAGCATAAGCAGGCGCTGTATGTGCTGCTGTCCTGCAAAGGGGGTGCGGCATGAATGATCTTCGCCGTATTGGCACTGCCCTGAACTTTGTTCCAGCGGATGACCGGGAAACCTGGCTGCGCATGGGCATGGCGATCAAGTCAGAGCTGGGTGATTCCGGTTTTGACCTGTGGGACGGCTGGAGCCAGCAAGCGGAGTCCTACAAGGCCAGCGATGCGCGGGACGTCTGGCGGAGCATCAAGCCTGACGGCGGCGTGACTATCGGCACCCTGTTCCATGAAGCCAAGGTTAGCGGGTGGCAGGACGATAACACCTATCAGCACCCTTCCCCGGAAGAGATTGCAGAGCGCAAGCGCAAGGCAGCAGAACGGCAAGCCCGTGAACAAGAGACCATCCAGCGCGAACGCCAAGAGGCGGCCAGCAAGGCGGCGGCGATCCTGAAGGCAGCGACACCCGCGCAAGCGGATCATCCCTACCTGGTACGCAAGCAGGTAGCGCCAGCGGACACCCTGCGAGAGATTGACGCCAGCGCAGCGGCTTCGCTTCTGGGCTATCAACCGAAGTCCGGCGGTGATCCGCTGACCGGGCGCTTGCTGGTGGTGCCCGTCAAACAAGGTGGCCACCTTTCAACCCTGGAACTGATCGACGGTGAAGGACGCAAGGCGGCGCTGGCAGGGCGTGGCACCAAGGCTGGTGGCTGCTGGGCAACGGAGCGCCTACCGGGCGGCAACGGCCAAGGTGTGACCCTGCTGATAGGCGAAGGGGTGGCAACCGTTCTATCTGCCAAAGAATCAACCGGGCACCCGGCCATTGCGGCGCTGTCGTCGGGCAATATGCCGGTGGTGGCAAAGGCTATGCGAGAGCACTACCCGGCGGCGGAACTGGTGATTCTGGCGGATGTGGTGAAGGCAGACGGCAAGCCCGATCCCCATGCCATCGAGGCGGCGCAATCCGTAGGCGGGAAACTGGCGGTGCCGGAATTTGGCGCTGACCGTGACCCCGGCATGACCGACTTCAACGATATGGCTGTGACCATCGGCAAGGACGCGGCGAAGCGCACTATCCAGAGCGCCAGCGCTGCGGGCACCCTATGGCTTGAACCCCAGCCCTTGACCGCCAGCCATGCGCCAGAGCCTTACCCCTTGGACGCATTGCCCGACACGGTACGGGCGGCGGTGGAAGAGGTGGCGGGCTTTGTGAAGGCACCCTTACCCATGGTGGCATCATCGGCGCTGGCGGCGCTGTCGTTGGCGATCCAAGCCCATGCAGACATCAAGCGGGCGGAAAGGCTGCACGGACCTACCGGGTTGTTCATGCTGACCATTGCCGATTCGGGCGAGCGGAAAAGCACTTGTGACGGCTTTTTCACCAGGGCCATTCGAGACTATGAGGCAGAGCAGAAGGAAGCCGCCAAGCCGGAGCTGAAGCGTTACAAGGCTGATATCGAGGGATGGGAGGCCAAGCGATCCGGCATCAAGGATAAAATTCGGCACCTTGCCAAAGACAGCAAACCCACGGATGGCATGGAATCGGCATTGCGCGAACTGGAGCAGGACAAGCCAGAACCGCCAAGAGTCCCCCGGCTGATGTACGCGGACGCCACCCCCGAGGCGCTGGCGCATGGACTGGCGAAGCAATGGCCTTCTGGCGGCGTGGTATCGGCTGAGGCGGGCATTGTGTTTGGTTCCCATGGCATGGGCAAGGATAGCGTCATGCGCAATCTGGCGACGCTGAATCAGTTGTGGGATGGCACCAGCCTGACCATTGACCGGCGCACCAGCGAATCATTCACGGTACAGGGCGCACGGCTGACGGTGGCCTTGCAGGTACAGGAACCCACCCTGCGGGAGTTTTTCAGCAAGTCGGGAGCGCTGGCGCGTGGCACGGGCTTTCTGGCGCGGTTTCTGGTGGCGTGGCCTGCATCAACCCAAGGCTTCCGACCCTTCACCGAAGCCCCTGAAAACTGGCCTGCCCTGGCGGCCTTCAATCAGCGGCTGGCGGCGATACTGAGCCAACCGGAACCGATAGACGATGACGGCGCACTGACCCCGGCCATGCTGTCGCTGTCCCCCGAAGCCAAACGGGCATGGGTGGAGTATCACGACGCCATCGAGCGGGAGCTTGCCAGCGGCGGCGAACTCTACGATGTGCGGGACGTGGCATCAAAGAGCGCGGATAACGCGGCACGGCTGGCGGCACTGTTCCAGATGTTCGAGCACGGCACGGGCGCTGTCAGTCTGGATTGCTTCGAGAGCGCCAGCCGGATCACGGCATGGCACCTGAGCGAGGCGCGGCGGTTCTTCGGTGAACTGGCCTTGCCGCCAGAGCTTGCCGACGCGGCGCGGCTGGATAGCTGGCTGATCGAGTATTGCCAGCGGGAGCGTGTGGAAGCCGTCAACAAGCGTTACCTGCGCCAGCATGGGCCGGTTCGGGATGGGGCGCGACTGGATAGCGCCATCATGGAGCTGGCAGAGCTTGACCGGCTGCGACTGCGCAAGGACGGGCGGCGCATTGATGTGGCGGTGAACCCGGCCTTGCTGGAGGTGCCCGCATGACGCTATCCGCACTAATCCGAAAACGGGAGAATGCTACAGCTACAGTTGCTACAACTGCTACACACAAGGGGGCAAAGGCCGGAAGTGTAGCAAACGTAGCAAGTGTAGCCGTAGCAAACCAGCTATTGGCCGAAGAGGAAACGGCCATCCGGGCGTGGCTGGCGCATATCGAGGAAACCGACCCGGCAACCATTGCGGACGTGCTGGCGCGGTGCCAGAACGATGCACAAGCGCGGGCCTATTGCCTGGAGCAGGCAAGGCAAATCCCACCCCCACCAGAACCCGACTACACGGCCACTTGTGGAGCCTGTAGGCACTTCCAGCGGATCGACCACCCCAGCCTAGGGCATTGCGCCCAAGGCGAGCCTGAAGCCCCTGCCGGGCTTTGGGACACCACCAGGCGGTGGTGCCGATCATTTGAGCAAGCACCTGATAGGCAGGAGGACAGCAGGCCATGAGCACACCAACACGAACCAAGCGAGGCACTTTTCGGAAAGGCGTTAGCGGTAATCCGGCAGGGCGTCCCAAATCCGAGAACGCGGCTTTGCGTCGAAAACTGGCAACCCACGGTGAAGCGGTTGCGGATGTGGTAGTTGAGGCGGCGCTATCCGGTGACATTCAAGCCGCCAAGATTGTTCTGGAACGGCTGTGCCCACCCCTGAAACCCAGCACGGCACCTGTCGCCATCAACCTACCCGAAAACCCCGGCATTGCCGGCACGGCAAGGGCGATCATCGAACACGCGGCACAAGGCCAGATTGCCCCAGACGTGGCGGGGCAGTTGGTTCAGTCAGTGGCGGCACTGGCCCGCGTGGTGGAGATTGACGAACTGGAACGGCGGCTTGAGGCGCTGGAGGAAAAGCAATGAGGGCTAGCCTAGAACGACGGCTTGCTAAACTGGAAGCCAAGAACAGTGATGACATTTCAGTGAGGCGCATATTTATCATGCCTGCTGGCGTTGATGATGACCTTATCTGTGGCTTTCAGGATGACCAGGTCATAATTAGACGCGAAGCCGGGGAAAGCCTGGAATCACTCCAAACGAGGACGGAAGAGGCTACAAGCGGTGCCGGTATTGCAATAATCCGAGCAATTGTGGAGTGAGTAAATTTGAAATGTGTGCCCTTATGTGTGCCCTTCTGGAGTAGCCCCGATCCGTGAAGCCAGCACCCGCAAGGCTTGCGGACATTTTTATAATTTCTGCATTAAAATAGGATCGGTCAATCCCCCGAACCCTTCCACAAAGCCATCGTTGTTTCGTGTGCGGGTTCAAAAACGGGCCTGGGCCGTTCCAGCGCGTACCAGCTTCCATGGTTTGCGCCACGGCAGTGCCGTGGCGTCCCTGTGCCCGGTCAGGGCTGGCAGGCCAGGTTGAGTTGGCTCTTGAGCTGGCACACCCGATCCGCGGCTTCGCGAAGACGATGCGCGGAGATTCTGCCATCAAGCACCATCTGTTCGATCAGGTCGACCGCCTTGCGCGCGATGTCCGGATCGTATTCGAGGTTGTTGGCGAAAATGAGCATGTCGACACCGGCGTTCAGGGCCTTCTCGATTGCCGTTTCCAGCCCGTATTCGTCCGCAATCGCACCCATCTGCATGTCATCAGTGACAATCAGCCCGTCAAAGCCGATTTCTTCGCGCAGCAGGCCAGTCAGAATTGGCCGGGACAGGGTAGCCGGGTATTCTGGGTCAAGATGCGCGTTATAGACGTGGGCAGTCATGACCACGGGAACCTTTCCCTCGGTCACCAGGCGACGGTAAGGCGTCAGTTCAACGGGCTGCCAGGTATCGGTGATGTCGACGAATCCCTGATGGGAGTCAGCCGTGGCGCTGCCGTGCCCCGGAAAATGCTTGAGGGCATTGGCCACGCCCTGTTCGGCATGGGCGTCGATCACCGCCGTGGCCTGGCGAATGACCACCTCGGGATCTGCCGAGTAGCTTCTTTCCCAGCGTCCGATGGCCGGGCTGTCGGGATTGATGTTCAGATCCACCACCGGTGCGAAATTCAGGTTGATGCCCAGGCCGCGCAGTGTTCTCGCGGTCTGTTCCGCCTCTGAGCGCGTGACTTCCGGCTGGTCCAGCTGGCCGAAGTAGAGCGCTGAATGCGTGGGCGGAAAACCGTAGTCCGGCTTCAGGCGGTTTACGTAACCGCCCTCCTGGTCGATGGCGACCAACAGGCTGTTGCCGGCACGCCACTGCAGTTCGGTGACCAGTTGCCGCAGCTGGATGGGATTCGAGATGTTCCGGTCGCTTTTGAGAGCCACGTCCCGATCGAACAGGATGACACCGCCGATTCCCAACTGCTCAATATCCTGGACGATCCGGTTGGCTTCCTGCACCGTTTTGCCACGAAATCCCACGATCAGCAGTTGAGCCGCATCCTGACGGATCTCAGCCGGATCAGGCGAGTTGCTGGATAGATCGCAGCCGCTCAGGCCGAACAGGATGGCAAGCGTCAGTCCGAAGACTAGGACGGATGGGGCAAGTCGTTTGGATCTTTTGTGCATGGGCGGCATTCTCCTCTCATCGCGGCCAGGTTCCTCAACGCGCAATCATATACCCCAAATACGATTTCAACGGCGATTGTCGTGGGTTGGCGATGCACGGATATTGGTTTTGTCATGAGTCTTGAAGTAGCCTTGCATGAATTTGCCGCAGCGCCCGTGAAGATCGGGCAGATGGTTATGAGGCCCGTTTTCGGAGACCCCTCTTGGATCAGCTAAACGCCTTCTGGGACACCCTCAAGCATTCCTTCCGGAACCTGATGCCGATTGTTCTGGTGGTTGGCTTGTTCCAGGTGCTGATTCTGCAATCGGTACCCGAGGACCTGTGGTCGATCAGCTTTGGCCTGCTGGTGGTTGTATTCGGCGTGGCGCTTTTTCTCCAGGGTCTGGAGATGGGCATTTTCCCGATCGGCAAAAGCCTTTCGAACGCCTTTGCCCGGCGCGGATCGCTGCCCCTGCTTCTCGCCTTCGGCTTTTCTCTTGGCTTTGCCGCCGTGATTGCGGAGCCGGCGCTGATTGCCGTGGCAGGCCAGGCGGAGATGATCTCCGGGGGGCGGATCAATGCCCTGCTTCTGCGGTTCATCGTGGCCTTCTCGGTGGGGATCGTGGTTGCTCTTGGGATCATGCGGATCCTGTTCGGGCATCCGCTGCACTGGTACATGATCTTCGGCTACATCGTGGTAGTGATCGTGACCTTCTTTGCGCCCGAGGAAATCGTGGGGCTGGCCTACGACTCCGGGGGCGTGACCACCAATATCGTCACCGTGCCGCTGGTGGCGGCACTGGGGATGGGTCTGGCCGCCTCGATCAAGGGGCGCAACGTGCTCACCGACGGGTTTGGGCTGGTTGGCCTCGCGGTGATGGTGCCGATGATCACGGTGCAGCTGTACGGCATTGTTGTCTACAGTTTCGGGGGCGCGAGTGATCCGTCACTGGCGGCCGAGGCGGCCCAGGCCATGGTGGCGGCAGCTTCCGAGGAGGAGTCGGTCAAGCAGAACTTTTTGCTGGGCATGCTGACGGATCTGGCGGTGATGTTCCGGGACGTACTGCCGATCATCGCGACCGTGCTCTTTTTCCAGTACGTCATTATCCGCAAGCCCATCGCCCACCTGCCGAAGGTCATTTTCGGCTTTTTGCTGGTGATCTTCGGGCTCTACGCCTTCGTTGTCGGTCTGAAGCTTGGCTTGTTTCCCATTGGCCGAAGCATGGCCGAGCAGCTGATCGCGCTGGAGCAGGTCGGTTTCATTTACCTGTTTGCCTTTGCCATCGGCTTTGCCACCACCATGGCCGAACCGGCGCTGATCGCCATTGGCAACAAGGCGGAAGAAGCAGCGAAGGGGCGGCTCAAGGGCAATGTCATCCGCCTGCTGGTCGCGCTGGGGGTGGCTATCGGTATTCTGATTGGCGTACACCGGATTATTGCCGGCGACCCCATCCATTACTACATCATGGCCGGCTACACGCTGGTGATCGCGTTGACCTTTTTCGCGCCCAAGTACATCGTGGCCCTGGCCTATGATCTTGGGGGCGTGACCACCTCCGAGGTGACCGTGCCTCTGGTTACCGCGCTGGGCATTGGCCTGGCCACGCATCTTGAGGGTCGCAGCGTGCTGATTGACGGATTCGGCCTCATCGCCTTCGCGTCGATCTTCCCGATCGTGACGGTGATAACCTACGCCATCATCGTCGAGTTCATCGCCAGGCGACAGGTCAGGCTGTCGCATTCCGAAAACGAATCATGACTGACGGGGGAATAAAGCCATGAAGTTCTCTGTTCTGGTCGCCGTACTGGCGGAAGAGCTCGAAGATCAGGCCATCGACGCGGCCCGGAAAGCCGGTGCCGCGGGTGTCACCATTCTTGATGCCCGGGGGATCGGTGCCGAGGAGAAAAAGACCTTCTTCGGTCTCACCTACGAGGGCAGCCAGTCGGTCTTGCTCATGGTGCTGGAAAAGAAACTTTCGGTGACGGTCATGAAGGCCATCACCAAGGATCTCGATCTGGCCAATCACTCCAAGGGGGTGGTCTTCACCCTGCCGCTGGAGCACATTGCCGGTATCGACCGGGGACAAATCGACCGCTTCCAGGAGAATCTCAAAGATGACATCTGAAAACCGGCCCAGGCTCGTCAGCGACATCATGGTGCGGGATGTGGTGACCATCCCCGCGATGGCCACGCTCCGCGAGGCCATGCGTGAAATGGGACGGCGGGGCGTGAAATCGCTGGTCGTTGAAAAGGCGCACGACCACGATGCGTACGGCATTCTCACCTACACGAACGTCCTGCAGACCATCGTAGCCGAGGAAGGGGACATCGACCTGGTCAACGTCTACGACATCTGCTCGAAACCCGCCATTTCGGTATCGGCCGAGCTGGAGGTCAAGTACGTGGCACGGTTGATGGTCGGCCAGTCGATCCGTCGGGTTCTCGTACTTCGCGACAACGAGTTGCAGGGCATCATCTCGATGAACGACATCGTCGGCGAGATTATTACCCTGGCCGGTCAGGACTGACCGGAAGACGGCGAAAGCTGCGCTGTCGCTGGTATTCAGAGGCTGCCGCGCTCCAGTGATTCGAACAGTTTTTCCAGCCGGTCGGCCGCTTCGTCGAGTTGGTCAACCGGACGGGTGCAGGCAAATCTCAGATGCCGGCCCGCTTGATGTCGGCCGAAGTCCGTACCCGGGGTAATGGCCAGGCCACCATGTTCAAGTGCCATCATGGAGAAGGTCTCCGCGTCGATTGGCAGCTGCGGCGCGAGGCGCGCGTACAGGTAGAACCCGCCACTGGGCAACTTGCCGGCATCCAGCGGTAATCCTGTCAGCCGCTCGTGCATGCGGACAATGCGTTCTTCGAAGGCCTGCCGGCGGGCCTCAAGAATGCTTGCCGTCTGCGGTGAAAACGCGGCCAGTGCTGCATGCTGGGCGGGGGTGGACGCGGCAATAAACAAGTTTTGGACCAGCCGTTCGGCGGCCTCAACAAGTGAATCGGGCACCACCAGCCAGCCCAGACGCCAGCCGGTCATGCCGAAGAATTTCGAGAAGCTGTTGATGACCAGCGCCTCGTTGGTCATGTTGAGGGCGCTCGGGAGCGGTTCGGCTTCATATTCCAGCCCCTGATAGATTTCATCGACCAACAACCAAAGTTCCCGGGTCGTGCAGGCTGCCTGCAGATTCGTGATTTGCTGTCGGTCAAGAACGCTTCCGGTGGGATTGGCAGGTGAGGCGACCAGCACCGCCCGCAGGTCTGGTGCCTGACATACGATGATCTGTTCCGCTGTGAGCTGATAATCGGTTTGCGGGCCAACCGGTACCGGAACTGGGCGCACGCCCAGGGTTTCTGCGAAATGGCGATTGCAGGGGTAACCCGGATCCGTGAGCAACACGGCGTCATCGGGATCCGTAGCCAGGGCCAGGGCCAGCAGCAGGGCGCCGGAAGCGCCGGGCGTCACGAAAACACGCTGCGGGTCGACATGGACTCGGTGTCGCCGGGCATAATATTCGGCGATGGCCTCGCGCAGAGCCGGCAACCCGCCTGCGGGCGTGTAGTGATCGTGTCCGGCATGCAGGGCGGCCAGCCCCGCGGCACGAACCGGTTCAGGCATGGGAAAGTCCGGCTCGCCGATTTCCAAGTGGATAATTTTCCGGCCCGCGTCTTCTAGCCGCCGCGCCTGCTCGAGCAGCGACATGACCCGGAACGGTTCAATGCGTCGGGCTCGCCGGGATGGCGGGATCCGGCTCATCGTTTCTTTTTGTCCGGCGTGCCTGGCTTGTTCTGCCTGGCCGCTGACCGCGCCTTGCGCCGGCTGCGTTCACGTTCCTGTTCCTTTTTTCGATCCTTGAAGCGCTGCAATGGCGTACGTTTGTCCCGCTTGCCCTCGTAGGGATTTTCGTCGGTGCGGAATTCAAGGCGAATCGGGGTGCCGTGCAGGGAAAAGGCTTCGCGGAAGTGGTTTTCCAGGTAACGCTTGTAGGACCCGGGCAGACGGTCGGTCTGTTTGCCGTGAATGACGATGATCAGCGGATTGCAGCCGCCCTGATGAGCGTAGCGCAGCTTGATTCGTCGGCCGTGAATCATCGGGGGTGGGTGACGGAAGACGGCGGCTTCGAGCTCCCGGGTCAGCACGGCCGTGCTGATGTCAGACATGGCTGCGCGGTAGGCTTTCTGCGCCGCCTCCATCAACAGGCCGACGCCGCTGCCGTGGAGCGCCGAGATGAAATGAATGTCGGCAAAGCGGACAAACTCCAGCTTCCAGTCCATTTGCTGCCGGACCTGTTCACGTTCATCCGGGGCCATGCCGTCCCACTTGTTGATGGCGATCAGCAGAGCCCGCCCACGTTCGATAACGAAGCCGAGCAGGTGCTGGTCCTGCTCGGTGATTCCCTCATGAGCGTCGAGGACGAGAATAACCACGTGGGCGGCATCCACCGCCTGCAAAGTCTTGACCACGCTGAATTTTTCTATTGACTCAGATACCCGGGCACGTCTGCGGACCCCGGCGGTATCAATGAGCATGTAGCGTCGGTCGTCCCGTTCGAAGGGAATGAAAATGCTGTCGCGCGTGGTGCCCGGCTGATCGAATGCGAGCACCCGCTCCTCGCCGAGCAGGCGGTTGATCAGGGTGCTCTTGCCCACGTTCGGCCGGCCAACGACCGCAATGCGCAGTCGGTCCCGATCTTCGGATGCGGGTTCTTCCGAAGACAGATCGGTCGGCCTTTCGGCGAGTCGGCTGGCTGCCGTCTGCATCAGGCCGGCAATGCCCCGCCCATGGACGGCGGCGATAAAGGCCGGATCACCCAGACCCAGTGGGGTGAACTCCCCGATCACCTGGGATTCGTCCACGCCGTCCGTCTTGTTCACGACCAATAGCACAGGCTTGCCCTGACGGCGCAGCTGGCTGGCTACCAGCTCGTCCGCGGTGGTCAGCCCGGCGCGGGCATCGACCAAAAAGAGCACCAGGTCAGCTTCCTCTACGGCTAGCCACGCCTGGCGTTGCATCAGCACGTCGATGCCAACTTCCTCGCCCGACAGCCCGCCGGTGTCGATGACGATGTAATCCTGCTGTTCGAAACGGGCCGTGCCGTACTTCCGGTCCCGGGTCAGACCGGCGAAGTCCGCAACCAGGGCATCTCGGGAACGGGTCAGTTGGTTGAACAGCGTGGACTTGCCCACGTTGGGCCGGCCTACCAGGGCAATGACAGGTTTCATGATGCGATGACTCGGAAGCGATTCGTGGTGCGTTTTGACATGGGGATCAGGCTGCGCCGATTCCGTGTACGACAAGGTGCCGGTACCCGGCAGCCAGCTCATGCGCGGGACAACCTTTCATGATAATTCCATATGTCCGGCGGGGCACGTCATTTGCGCAGGCGCCTTGTTCCCCTGTGATACCATCCGGCCCTTCTTCCTGTATCCGAAACGGAGTGACGCCTCATGAAAAGACAGTTCATCGCGGCCGCCATGCTTTGCCTGCCTCTGGTCGGCCAGGGCGCGGAGAAGGGGGATAGCCCCTGGTCCGGCGAGTTCGACCTGGGTGTATCCGCCAAGACCGGCAACACGGAATCGACAAACATTCAGGGGAAGCTGGACCTGCATTACGACAAGGCGCTGTGGCGGCACCGTTTTCGGCTGGGCGCCCTGCGCGAGACGGAATCGGGCGAGAAGACGGCACAGCGAGTCACGGGACAATTCCAGTCAAACTACCAACTGGGTGAGCGCAGTTATTTGTTCGGTGTCGCCCGGGCCGAGCGCGACGAGTTCAGCGGCTACGATTATCAGGCCAGCCTGGTGGCTGGTTTCGGCTACCGGCTCTGGATGTCGGAGCAGGGGCACCTGGATCTTGAGGCCGGTCCGGGTTTTCGCCGCGCCAAGCAGGATGATCTGAAGGCCGAAAATGAAGCGGTCGGTCGACTCCGGGGGGATTTCAAGTACAAGCTGGGCGAACGCAGTGATTTCTCGCAGGAATTGACGGTGATTGCCGGCCAGGAAAACACCGAGACCGAGTCCATCACGGCACTGACGGCGGGAATCAACGACGCGCTGGCCTTGCGCCTTAGCCTGACCGTCAGTCACAACACGGAGGTTCCCCAGGGAACCAAGAAGACCGACACCTTCACCACTGCCAGCGTCGTTTACAAGTTCTGATTACGGTCTTGCCGCCCCGCTCGGATTGCGCGATGCCTTGAACCTGCGGCGTCGGTCTGCCCCTGGACGCGGGCTTTCCCTTGTTGGCGCGTTCAGTTGGCGTCAACCAAACAATTCGCTTCTCCCCGGCGAGCCCAGGCGGTTTCACGTGAAACCATCTCGGCCAGGATCCCGTGGCGGACCCTGGCATATCTTCTTCAAGGCGGACCGGTTCCGGGTTCGCCTTCTTTGTGCATGGTCTGAGCTTTCAGCGTTCCGAGATGGTTTCCCTGACAACGGTACCAAGATGTCGACCCATCACTTCAGTGACGTGGACCAGAACGGAGTCGCCGGGTTGCAGGCTGGCGACGGAGGCTGGGGTCCCGTCCGGTCGGGTGAGCCGGATCGTTTCGGCATTCTGCAGGACCAAAGACACCCGACGCTCATCGTCCGTGACTGCCGAAACCCGCAACATGGGTCGCCGTTCAATCTTGTTCCGCCCGACCGTGACGATCCGGCTGCAGCCGTCAGGCTTGACGACCAGAGCCTCGACACCCCCGGCCAACTCCCCCAGGTAGCCCACGCGATCCCCGGATTGTTGAACATAGGCGTGGACTGCGCCGGCATTGACCCGAAACGGGCGGGGCCGGATATGCGGTGCCTCGACGTTTTCGTTGTGTACCAGAAACTGCGCGTCCGCAGTGTCACCGACCAGCATTCCTTCGCCGGGATCCAGCAAAGTGGTGGTATCCACGCAGCAGCGGTCTCCCATCGAAACTGGATCGAGCCCGACGATCCGCGCCGCTTCAAGCGCGAATCGGGGCGCCGACTGGTGACGGACCAGATCACCCGTCGCCCGAATGAGTTCGGGATCTTCCGAGGCGATCAGCACCCCATCCGCGCCGGATTCCATGACACTCAGGGCCAGTCTTGCCTGTTCAAGATCGGCAACGGCCGGGATCAGCAGGCCCTGCCGGCCCGGTTGGGCGATCAGGTTTTCAAGCGGGATGACAGTCCAGTCGTGGCAGGTGATCACATTGGCAAATGGGCCGCTGGCCTTCGGTTCGGGCTGGTCTGCACGTACTTCAAGATGACGAACGTCCCGGTCCCACTGAAGATCACCGTTGGATGACAGAACGCGAACCCGCCCAAGCTGACGCACCTTTTGCGTGTCCGCCGCGTCCACGACGATGACCTCGGCGCCAGACTCGATGGCAGTAGTGACCCGGTCCGGCCGGAAGGGAATGGACTGATACCAGAACTGTTTTTGATTCATCTCCGGGGCCTGGTTCAGGGGAATGGATCAGGGCTGCACTTCAGGAAATCCCGCGGGCGTTCTGCAGAGTTTCCTTTCCCGGGCACCCTGGTTGCAAGTGGGCACCTCGAAATACCGAGTCCTTGTGGTTTTTCGAGGTGCCCAAGTGCCACGATGGACTTAGAACAGCCTGGGCAGCCAGCGCAAGAGATCCTCGCGCAGTGATGGATCGTGATCGATCGGCGGCAAGTTGAATCGGGCGGCTTCAAGAGCATCCAGAGATTTGCACCATTCGGGGTTGGGTGCGCGATGCTTGAGTTCGTTCAGCGTGCGGCAGCCGGTTTCCTCCAGCAGGACGCGGTACATGGCTGCGAGTCCTTCCGATGTAATCAGCTGCCGATAAAGGCGCCGCTGCAGTGCTCGACGTTGCCAGCGCAGTTCGATATCCCGCCCGATCAACCCGAGAAAAAGGGCGACAGGCAATGTGAGCAGCGCCCACCAGCCGGAAGGTGGCGTGGGTGGGATTTCGATGACGGTCTGTTGCGCGGGGACCTGCAAGCTGTCCAGCCGGCCGGTCTGCGGGTCGATATAGGGCAGCCTCAACTGCGGCCAGTCAAGGCTCTCTCGGCCGGATTCGCCGCGAGCAATAAAGGGCAGGCGAACTTCGATTTGCCGGACCAGCGGCTGCTCCGGGTCGTAGAAATCCAAAACCCTGGCTTCGGGCGGGTAGAAGGTTTGTCCCGGCAGCTGTTTCAGTTGTTCGGCCAGAACCGGTTCAAGCCCTGCGGCTTCCAGTCCAGGGCCCGCCAGCCGAAGGGTCCGCGTAGCCGGGACGTCGGGCGCCACGGTGTCGGGCAGTTCGTCCTGAAGCAGTCGGGGCACTCCAACCGTCAGACTGGTGGGCAGGTAGCTGGGCAGGGGTTGCACGTCGAGGGTGATGGGCGCGGGTCTGTACTCGAAAAGCTCGCCAGGCGCGGCGGTCGAGCGCAGGGTCATCTTCGAGAAGGGGATCTCCACCGGGCCAGGATAGGTGGGCAGGATTGCCCAGCGATACAGTCGCTGATCCACGGCGACGCCGTCGATCATTGCGCGCTGACGGTCATGGTCCAGGTAGCGGGCGACGATGCCTGGTCCGGCCGGTCGGTGGATCTCGAACTCGGTGATTCCCCGTCGAGCATCCTGCAGTTCCAGGGTTACCAGGATTTCCTGGCGCAGCACTGGCGACGGGGTCTCGACCGAGGTGGTCACGGTGACGCCCGGGGGCAGCTGTCCCTCGGCTCCTTCGGCGAGTGCCGGCATGATCGCACTGGCCAAGAGCATGACCAGGATGCCCAGTGCCTGAGGGAATCTCTGCACGAATGCAGAGATTCCCGATTGGGGCAGGGATGCCCCAACGCTCAATGGCG